>JANYHL010000036.1 GCA_025359085.1 Gammaproteobacteria bacterium | reverse complement strand
ACAACGCCCCAATATGCTCCAGCGCCACCTCGGCCAGGGTGCTCTTGGCCGCCACATGCAGCTCAAAGAACTTTCTCCTGACGTGCGCCCAGCACCCCACCTCGATGATGGACTGCGCATTGGCATCGTCAAAGCTGGCGTCGACTACGCCGGGCACAAACAAGGCCTTGTAACCCACGTAATCGTCCACCACCAGGTGGCCACTCCAACGCTTTATCTTGGGCGGATCATCGACCTCTTGATCGATGCGACGCATTGGAGGCTCAAACTGCAGGAAGTCCCTGGCATGCTGACCACTGCGTCCTGGCTTGATCCGGTACACCACCGCGTCAACGCTTTCATGCGCCCCAGTGGCATAGGCCCAGATGTAGCCACGCGTCTTCTCACCCTTGCGCGCCAATATCGTGATGGGGGACTCATCGGCGTGCAGCACGCAGGCTTGCAACAACTGGGCCTTGAGCGCCTGTGCAATCGGTGCCAGCGCAGCCCCACAGGCGCCCACCCAATCGGCCAGGGTCGAGCTGCTGATCTGAACCCCGGCGCGCTCATAAATCTCACCCTGGCGGTACAGCGGCAAATGGTCGTCGTACTTGGCGATCAGCACCTGTGCCAGCAGGCGTGCCGTGGGAATGCCTGCATCGATGATCTGCGCTGGCATGGCCTCTTGGCGCAGATGGGCACAGCACTTGCAGGCCCATACCCCACGGATGTGGCGCTCCACCCGAAACACGCCTGGCACATAGTCCAGCCGTTCAGACACATCCTGGCTGATGCGGCTCAAGGGATTGCCACAGCCACAGGTGGTGTTCTCTGGCTCATGGGTGATGTCCACGCGGGGAAGGTTGGCCGGCAGTGGCTGACGCGTGGGACGCCCCTTGGGTGTGGCAGGAGTAGTTTTGATGCCCAGTTGGGCCAGCTGCTGAACGGCCGCACCCAGGTCCTCTGCATTGGCTTCTTCAAACAGCTTGATCTGCGTGGCATCCATGGCTTCGGTCTTGGAGCCGAAGCGCAGGTGGCGCAGCAGGCGAATCTCCACGGTGAGGGCGTCAATCTTGGCTTGGCGCAGTTGGAGTTCAGTTTGAAGTTTGGATTCGCGTTGGACACCGTGTTTTGCGTCCTGCGCGATGCGCTCCATCAGGCTTTGTGTCAGCGCGCGCAACTCGTTTTTATTCAGAGCGTCAAGGGCGCCGACGTCATGCAAAGAAGCTGTGCTATTCGGTGTGGAAGTTGGCTCCAAGGACATGCAAGCGATTGTGCAAATACCCAATACAAAGGGCAATTGGTGGATGCACCAATTGCCCTTGTCGGCCCTGTATTGACGTGTTGTTTTACGTCAAGGAAATGCCCATCTCAGGCCCCAGTTTGCGCCACGGCAAGCCCACGGTGAGTGCCTGCCATTGTTGGGCATTGAGGCTGATCTGGGGCTGCTCGCCGCTGGGCCAGTGCAGGCTGCCTTGGTGTAGGCGTCGGGTGCACAGCCACAGGCCAAATCCGTCGTGCAGGAGGACCTTCATGCGGTTGGCGCGAAGGTTCGCGAAGGCATAGGCGGCGTGGGGTTGGGCGGCGCCGAAGACGCTCACCACGCGCGCCAGCAGGTTGTCCATGCCACAGCGCATGTCTACGGGCGCCACCGCCAGCATCCAGGAGTCGATGCGCATCATGCGAGCACCTCGCGCAGCCACGCGCCAGAATCCCCGACGGCGCTCAGAGGCCATTCGATGCTGGCGCGTAGCGCACTGCCTTCGCGACTGACCAGGATGCGCACGCAAGGGTCATCGGCTTGCGCCTGGGCGTTGGGCTGTGCGCCGGTCTTGGGCGATCGTGGGGCATTGGCACGTGTTGGCGCTACCGCACGCACGAAGGCACGCGTTGTTGGCTCACCGTCCAGCATTCGCCGCCAGCGCTGCTCCCAGCTCAGCCGGGCGCGCCAGTACGAGAGTTGCTCGCCACGCGCCTGGACATAGTCCTTGAGCTTGGTGCCACTGGCGCGCCAGGCATCCATTTCTTCGAGGGCGCGCGTGATGCGCACCCAGTCTGCTTCTTTCATGGTCTTCCTCGTCGTTGAAACCAACGAGGGTGGCAAAGCTGGCGCTACAGCGCAAGGGTGGTCGGCACCGGACGTTTACGCTGTAGCTCCAGAACTGGGTGAAGTTCTCCTTGATGCACCACGCTCTGCTGGTTTTCAGGTTGAGCTGGTTCAAGGCCCGAAACGAGATGGCTTCAGCGCTACGCCCATCTGGATACTTTCTCAGCCACGCCCACTTGCTGCCCGTCAGTGGCGACGTCCCGGCCTGAGACAACTTGCGGTGCTCCTGGCGTCGAACCGCATCCACCGCCTCGCCAAGGTACTTGGAGATGTGAAACTTGTCGTGCACGATGTCCGCCTGCGGCATGCATTGCCTGGTTGCACTCATATACGCAGGCCACATGTCCATGGCAACCGCCTTGACCGACAGGCGTTGTGCTGGTGTGAGCGTTTCCAGCAAACCTACGGCCGCTTCAAGCTTTCTCTCTGGCACCAAGTCCAGTACCCGCGAGCGGTCGATGTCGGTCAGGATGCTGGCGTAGGTGTGGCCTCTTTGCGAACTCTTCTCGTCGATGCCGATATACGAAATATCTTCCTCGGTACGGCGCAGCATGCCGCGTTCCACGGCGCTGACCATGATGGCGTTGACCGTGCTCCAGGACAGTCCTGTCAGAGTGCATACGGCTTGCGTAGTGGGGCAGGCCTCAAGCAGC
>JANYHL010000030.1 GCA_025359085.1 Gammaproteobacteria bacterium | reverse complement strand
GGCTGCAGTTACCACCCCAACACGCTCGGCGAACGCTATCACTGGTACAGCACCACCGGCTGGGTGATGTGGAACGCGCAAGTCAGCGGCCTGCTCAGCGGCACCACCTGCTGCCTGTTTGACGGCAGCCCGGGCGGGCGCAGCGTCGATGCGCTTGGGAGCAAGGTGGCGCCAGACTGGAGCACGCTGTGGCGCTTTGCGGCCGAGCTGGGCGTGACCTTCTTTGGCGCCGGCGCCGCCTTCTATGCCAACTGCCAGAAGGCCGGTGTGAGTCTGACCGAATGCGGCGATCTGTCCCGTGTGCGGGCATTGGGCAGCACCGGCTCGCCCTTGAGCCCGGAAACACAAGCATGGGGCAGCGCACAGTTTGCCAAGATGGGGACGCCTGACATCTGGTGGTGCAACATCTCGGGCGGCACCGATTTTTGCGGCGCCTTCATCGGCGGCAATCGTGAGTTGCCGCTGGTTCCTGGTGAAATGCAGTGCCGCCTGCTTGGCTGCGCGGTCGAAGCTTGGAACGACCGCGGCGACTCGGTGATCGACGAGGTGGGCGAACTGGTCTGCACCCGGCCGATCCCGAGCATGCCGCTTTATTTGTGGGGCGACGTGGAGAAGCAACGCTACCTGGCCAGCTACTTCGACACCTACCCGGGCGTCTGGCGGCATGGCGACTGGCTCAAGATCGGGCGCAACGGTGGCTGCGTCATCTATGGCCGCTCGGATGCCACCATCAACCGCCACGGCCTGCGCATGGGCACCAGCGAGCTCTACAGCGCGATCGAGGCGCTGCCCGAGGTGCTGGATTCGCTGGTGGTCGACCTCGAATACCTGGGGCGTGAGAGCTACATGCCGCTGTTTGTGGTGCTGCGCGAAGGCCTGACGCTGGACGACGCGCTGCGGGCCAAGGTGGCGAACGCGATCAAGACCGCGCTGTCGCCGCGCTTCGTGCCGGACGAGATTTTTCAGGTGGCGGAGATTCCCCGCACCTTGTCAGGCAAGAAGCAGGAACTGCCGATCAAGAAGCTGCTGCTGGGCCAGCCGCTCGACAAGGTGCTCAACGTTGACGCGATGGCCAACCCGGCGTGTCTGGACTGGTACGTGGACCTGGCGCGGTCGCGCTCGCACGCCTAAGGCCCGTGCCAGTCAGGCTTTGGTGTCGTCCTGCGCCAGCACGCCGTCGATGTAAAACCAGCGGCCGTCTTCGCGCACAAAGCGGCTGGTCTCGTGCATGCGCCCGCCACGCCCGCTGTCGCGGTAGCGTGCCACAAATTCCACCACCCCGGCGTCCCCGGTGGCCTGCGCGTGGCGCAGCTCCAGCCCCAGCCATTTGAGCGGCGGCAATTCCAGCTCGCCCGGCGAAGTAGACGGGTGCCAGGTGGCCAGCAAATAGTCGATCAACCCCAGCCCATAGGCGCTGTAGCGCGAACGCATCAGCGCCTCGGGCGTGGGCGCGTACACACCTTCGGCCAAACCGGTGTGCCATGGGCCACAGCAGTTGCCATAGGTGTCGTCGCTGCCGCAAGGGCAGGCCGCGCGGGCCGGGTGCAGGTTCTTCTTCATGATGGTGCTGTCTACTGAAGCGCGCTGCCCACCACATTGATGCTGAGCGCCAGGATCAGCATATTGAAGGCAAAGGACAGCACGGCATGCATCGTTGTGAGACGGCGCATAGGGCGTGAACTCACCTGCACGTCAGACACCTGCGAGGTCATGCCGATCACAAACGCGTAATACAGAAAATCGAAATAGTCCGGGTCCGCGCCACCTGGAAACTCCAGGCCAGCGCCAGCGGGCGGCTCGCGTTGCTCTGCCTGGTAATAACGATGCGCGTAATGAAACGCAAAAATAGCCTGGATGAAAAGCCAGGACGCCGCCAGCGCCGTCATTGACAGCACGATATTCAGCGTGCGCTCCATGCCCGAGAGGTCCTGCGTTTGCTGCATCATGAAGACAATGGCCCCCAAACACGCCAGCGTGGCCAGTACCAGCACCAGAAAAATGACCACGCTGGGCTCGTCTTGCGCCTGCGCGCGCTCGCGCGTGCGCCGAGCGTCAAAGCGCATGCACAGCCACCACGCCAGCAGCAGGTAGACGGCGACGCCCGCACACCACCCCAGCAGCCCGCGCAGCGGCCAAGTCAACGGCAACGGCAGCGCTGCCGTCAGCAGGCCCGCCAGCAGGCCGTAACTCAAACGCTGCGGGCCGGTGGTTTCAGAAAGATGTTTGCGCATGGCGCCCATTGTGACGCGCCGGGCCAGACTTGATCCGGCAGTCGGCAAGAAGTGATTTAATGGCTTCGGCGTGTGATGCCCTTGCCCGCTTGAAGGACGGGACGGCGCAACCGCACGCCCTGCACCACATCACCGCATCTTGAATTTGAATCTCGCCCTAACTTTCGCATCGATCGACGCCGCCGGCTTGAAATCTTCCCCAATGAAAAAATCCTCCATCACCGGGCAATATTCACCCCGCACTCACCCTTGCTGGCAAACAAGCCCGATGTCCTCATGAACGAACACGCCCTATCTCAAACCCCACGCGCCCTGCATGAAACCGTCAGGATGCACCTGGGTTTCTTGCTGCTGGGCCTGATCTGTCTCATGGTCACGCTGTTGGCGCTTCCTTTGCGGGCGGTTTTGCCGCGCGGGCAGAGCAAGCGAACCGGGCGCCAACTGATTGCCGTGGCATTTCGGATCTACCTGCGCTTGCTGGAATTCATGGGGGTCTGCCGCTTCGACCTGACCGCGCTGGACGCGCTCAACGCAGGTCCTGCGATGGTCATCGCACCCAACCATCCCTCCCTGCTGGATGCGGTCATGATCCTGTCACGGCTGCCCAATTCGGTCTGCATCATGAAGGCCGAACTCCTCAATAGCGTCTTTTTCGGCGCGGGCTCCCGGTTGGCGGGCTACATCAGCAACACGCCACTGCGTGCCATGGTGCAAGGGGCGGTGATTGATTTAAATCAGGGCAGCCATCTGCTGCTGTTTCCCGAAGGCACGCGCACCACCCGGTTTCCGGTGGGTGCGATGCAGGGCACGGCCGGACTGATCGCCAAAAAGGCGGGCGCGGCAGTCCAGACCGTGTTCATTGAAACCGATTCAGGCTTTCTGGGCAAAGGCTGGCCGGTTCTGTGGACGCCTAAGATGCCCATCACCTACCGCATCCGGCTCGGCAAGCGCTTTGGCCCGCCCCAGCATACGGCGGACTTTGCCAGTGAGCTTGAGCAGTATTTCCAGGCCGAGTTGGCTCACGCCCAGTTGCCCGACTTCCCGGTCGGGCCCCCGCCGGGCTGAGGACCGGTCTTCGTTTTTTTCCTCTTCCGGTTGTTGCTGATGACTATCCCATCCCGCGCGTCGCGCACTCACCTGGTGCTGATTCCCAGCTACAACCCCGGCGTCAAGGTGTTCGAGACCGTGCGTTCGGCGCGCGCCCAGTGGTCGCCGGTGTGGGTGGTGGTGGACGGCAGTACCGATGCCAGTGCCGAAGGCCTGCAGGCCATGGCAGCGCAGGATAACGACTTGCGTGTGATCGTGCTGCCGCGCAACGTCGGCAAGGGCGCGGCCGTGCTGCACGGCCTGGACTTGGCGGCGGCGCAGGGCTTCACCCACGCGCTGACCATGGACTCCGATGGCCAGCACCCGGCCCAACTGATTGCCGACTTCATGGCAGCGTCCATCGCGCAGCCGGCCGCCATGGTGCTGGGGGTGCCGGTGTTTGCCGCCGACGCGCCGCGCCTGCGTGTTAACGGACGCAAGGTCTCGAACGCGTGGGCCAATCTGGAAACGCTGTGGGCGGGCATTGGCGATTCGCTGTTTGGTTTTCGCGTTTACCCGATCGAGCCGCTGCGGCGCGTGATGCAGGGCCAGCGCTGGATGCGCCGCTTTGATTTTGACCCCGAGGCGGCCGTGCGCATGTGCTGGCAGGGCGTGAAACCCGTGAACCTGCCCGCCACGGTGCGCTACTTTCGCGCCGATGAAGGCGGGGTCTCACACTTCAACTACCTGCGCGACAACCTGTTGCTGAGCTGGATGCACGCGCGTTTGCTGCTGGGTTTCCTCCTGCGCCTGCCGCTGCTGCTGGCCCGGCGCATCAAGGGTGTTTGAGGGGGCGAAGCAATGTTCCGACGGCCCGCCCCGTCTCTAAATCATCCCGCCGTTGATGGAAATTATTTGCCCGCTGATGTAAGCCGCCCGCTCCGAGGCGAGAAAACTGACGAGGTCGGCCACTTCCTCGGGCCGTCCGGCGCGCTGCATCGGCACCAACCTGGCAATGGTCGGGCCGTCAAAACTGCTTTGACTCATGGACGTTGCAATGATGCCCGGTGCCACGGCATTGACGGTGATGCCACGGCTGGCCAGCTCCAGCGCGAGCGACTTGGTGGCGGCATGCAGCGCGCCCTTGGCGGCCGCGTAGTTCACCTGGCCGCGGTTGCCCGCCACGGCGGCGACCGAGGTGATGTTGATGATGCGGCCCCAGCGGGTGCGGATCATCGGCATCATCAAAGGCTGGGTGACGTGAAAGAAACCATTCAGCGACACGTCAATGACTTGCTGCCATTGGCGGAGCTGCATGCCCGGAAAAATGGCGTCGTCGTGAATGCCGGCGTTGTTCACCAGCACCTGAATCGGCCCGTCCGCCAGCAGCGCCGCCAGGGCGGTGGCGGTCGCGGCGGCGTCGGTGATGTCGAAGGCCAGCGCCTGAGCCTGTCCGCCTGCGGCCCCGATAGCGTCGACCGTGGCCTGCGCGGCTTCCAGCTTGCGGTTGGCGTGCACGGTGACATGAAAGCCGTCGGCCGCCAATTGCCGGCAGATCGCCGCGCCGATACCGCCACTGCCACCGGTGACCAGCGCGCGTTTGCGCACAGGGGTTGTGTTCATAAGTTCGGGGAAATGGACGAGCCGGACGCTGGCAAGGCCAGGTCTTGCGCGTTGAGAATGACCGCCGCGCGCCCGCACAGCAACAGTCTGCGCCCGGCATGCAGCGTGAAGCTGTAGAGAACCGTGGTGGCGTCACCGCTC
Source organism: Gammaproteobacteria bacterium (assembly GCA_025359085.1). GTDB lineage: Bacteria > Pseudomonadota > Gammaproteobacteria > Burkholderiales > Burkholderiaceae_C > Rhodoferax. The sequence goes on along the minus strand of JANYHL010000030.1, from coordinate 20,813 downwards.
AGGCGTTCGGCGTGGATGCTGAGCGCATCGTTCAAATCATCAAGCCGCTCCACATGCAGCGTCACGCCGCGCACGCTGACCAGATAGCCCATGGCGGGGCCCGGGCTGGCAGCGCTCGCTTCAGCCAGCAAGGCGCCATGCACGGCCATCGCCTGGGCCGCATATTCAATGCCGCAAGCCGCGCCAAGCCGGTCGTGCGCGCGCAACGGGTTGTCGCTGGCCCGGTGGCTGCTGGCCTCGCAGCGGATCTGCTGGGCGTCCCAGTCGCTCACGCGCTCCAGCAGGCACATGCGGCCCTGGTGCGGAATGCGCCGCGCAATCTCGGCGTGCTGCAGCGTTGCAGGTGCCCCCATCAGCGGCACGGCGCCACCTGCACCGCCAGTTGCAGGCCTGCCAGGTAGTCCAGCAGCACGACGCCCTGGCTTTGCGTCGCCACACTGCGCAGCAGCGGCAGGCAGCGCGCGGCCGGGATGCTGCTGCGCAGCAGTTCGAGCGCCTCGTCTTCTAAAAGCTGCGCCGGCGCGTTGCTCAAGAAGGCGGCGGGTGCCAGCTGCCACTGGGCCAGGCTGCGCTGGCTGCGCCGGGGCGCCAGCACCAGACCGACGCCGAAGGTGTCTGGCACGGGCCGCACACGGTGCAGCGGCTCGGGGTAATCGGTGTCATAGGCCAGCAGCAAAACCGCGCTTTGCTCCAGCACCGCCTGCGCCATCGCTTCCAGCAAGCCGGCTGCGAAACTGCCGTCAAACGCACACAGCACCGACGAGCTGGCCATGGCGCCACTTGAAATACTCCAGTAACCCGACGCCGCGTTGTGCACCGAATTGTGAAAGCGCGTGGGCGAAATCAGGCGGTCATTTGAGGCCAGTGCGATGGAAATCTGATGGCAGTTGATGGCGTCGCCACTCGACGAGGTGAACACCGAAGGCAGGTCGCTTGCCGACAAGCCTGACGCCCTTACCGCCTCCTGGCCGACCGCCAGCGTCACCTTGACCACCGTGCCCGCGCGACGCCGTTCTGCCGCTGGCAGTGCCATCGGCAGCGGCACCACACAACGCGCGGGCTGGTAGCTTTGGCTGCCTTCCAGCACGTCACGACCCTGCGCCCAGTGGCTCAGGCCAGGTCCCAGCAGGCCGACGCCTTCGACAAAGACGGTAAGCGGCGGCGCGGCCAAGGCAGAAGACTGTGTCATCGTGTCGCCCTACCCCGCACGGCCAAAAACCAGGCTGCAATTGGTGCCGCCAAAACCGAAGGAGTTGCTCAACACACGAGTCACGGCTTGCTCGCGGTTGTTCAACAGGTAATTGAGCCCCAGCGCCGGATCAAGTTGCTGCGTGTTCAGCCCACCCGGCAGCAAGCCGTGTTGCAGCGCCAGCGCGCAGATCACCGCCTCCAGGGCCCCGGCCGCACCCAGCGTGTGGCCGGTCGCCCCCTTGGTGGAGCTGCAGGGCGTGGTTGGTCCGAACAACGCTGACACCGCCTTGGCCTCGGCCGCGTCGTTGCTTGGGGTTGCGGTGCCATGCAGGTTGATGTAGTCGATATCGGCCGCGCCGAACTCGGCCATTGTCAAAGCCTGCTGCATCGCCATGCGCGCGCCCAGGCCGTCGGGGTGGGGCGACGACATGTGATGGGCATCGCTGGATTCGCCCACGCCCAGCAGCAGCACGGCATCAATATCCAATTTCGCGGGGAGCGGCTCGAGCAGCGCAAATGCCGCCGCCTCGCCGATGGAAATGCCGTCGCGCTCGGCATCGAACGGGCGGCAGGCCTGGGTTGACATCAGACCGAGGGAATTGAACCCGTACAGGGTCGTCAGACACAATGAATCAACGCCGCCGACCACCGCCGCGTCGATCAGGCCCGTGGCCATCATGCGCCGCGCAGTGGCAAAGACCTTGGCGCTGGAAGAACAGGCGGATGACACGACAAAGGCCGGACCGGTCAGCCCCAGGTAATGACGCGTGAAATCGGCCACAGAAAACGTGTTGTGCGTGGTGGCGTAAACAAAATCGGCGGGCAAGGCCCCGCTGACCGGGTCGCGCCGCCGATAAGCCTGTTCGGTTTGCAGAATGCCGGAGGTGCTGGTGCCGATGAAAACGCCAACGCGGTGCGCACCGTACTTTTGCCTTGCGCTGGCCACTGCTTCGGCAAAACCGTCTTGCAGCAAGCCCAGCAGCGCGAGCCGGTTGTTGCGACAATCAAAGGCCGCCAGCGGCGTGGGCAACTGCACCGCGTCCACCCCGGCGACCTCTCCCACAAACGTGGGCAGATCGACCGTGTCAAATGTGCACGGCACCAGCCCGCCCCGGCGCTGGCGCAATGCAGCCAGGGTCGGTGCCAGCCCGCAACCGAGGCTGCTGGTGGCGGTGAAATGGGAAAGCCAGAGCGAGTTCAGGGGGAACACCAAGCCGATCTAAAAAGTGGGCCAGAGTCTAGCAAATTCAGCGCGGGGCGGGCCTGGTCGGCTGGCTCTTCAGGGGCAAGTGATGGCGCAGCGAGAGCGCCGCTGCCAGCCCCCCCAGCACCAGGCCGGCCGCCACATCCACCGCCACATGCTGGCGTGTGGCCAGGGTGGAATAGACAATGCCGGCACACCACAGCCCATTGAGCAGGCGCAGCCAGCGCGGTGCGCCAAAACGGCGCAGCAGGACACGAAGCCAAAGACCCGAAAAAATGGCGGTAGCCACATGCAGGGACGGGAAGGCGTTGCCCGAGGCGTCCAGGTTTTTGAGAAAATCCACACCCGGATAGCGCGTCCAGTCGATATCGGCTACCGGGACGGCGGTCGGCCAGAGGTAGAAGATGAGCAGGCCGAGCAGGCAAGTCCCCGCCATGGCCTTCGCATATGCAAAAAGTTCTTGCGGCGTGGCCAATAAGGCCGGGGGCAGGGACACATAGACCCACAAGGAAACATAGAGCGGCATCGTCAGGGGTTCAAAACTGACCAGCCGATCCAGCAGGGTCAGCGGCATCACGGTGACGGCACGGACGGGATGTTTGAGCAGAAAAAAATAAGCCCCAAAAAACACGGCGATGAACAGCATGGTCCCGGTGCTTTTCAGCAGCATGTGCCGGGGAATGACCGCTGCCACCTGCCGGTACCAGAGCGTCGGCTGACGCGGCTCGTTCACGGCTGCTCCCTCATGGCAACGACGCTTGCCGCAAGGTCACAAAATGCAGGCCGGCGGCCGCGGCACCCGCCAGCAACGCTGGCAGCACGGCAAGAACGACCGGGATGCCCAGCGGGGTGCTCGCCGCATGGCCGTCGTGCAGCAGCAAAATGGCGCCCGCCTGCATGCCACCGAGCAGCTTGCTTTGTACGCGCTCGGCGTCACGGGTCCGGGTGTCGAAGCCGCGCACGGACCAACTGGCCAGCTTGAGCCCGAGCCGGGTCAGTACCGGGTCGAGAAAGGGGTTGCGCAGCCCGGCCGGGGCACGAAAAAAAAGGGGGCGCTGGCCGGTAATTGCCATCAGCGTGTCTTGGGCGGCCTGCAGCTCGCGCGCGATGCCACGCGGCCCCAGCAGCGAAAAATAATGGCGGTGGTGCTGGCTGTGGTTTTCCACCGCGTGGCCACGGCGCACGATGTCGCGGCACAGATCGGGGTGGCGGGCGGCTTTCTCCCCGATGCAGAAAAAAGTAGCCTGAACCGCATAACGGTCCAGCAGATCGAGCACCAGCGGCGTGACGATCGGATCGGGGCCGTCGTCGATGGTCAGCGCAATTTCATGGCGAGACACAGCAGCGGCGGGCAGCCGTGTCCAGTTCGGCCCCAGCCAATGGCTGCGCGGCCACAGGCCGATGGCGGCAATCAGCAGATGATTGAGCGCCACGCCAACCAGCGCCCCAGGCCACAGCGCGGGCTCAATCAGAACGACCGCCAAAGCCAGCAGATGAAGGGCCGCGCTGGCGCGGATCAACCAGGTCCGCCGCTGGGCATTACGCATGGGGAGTTCTGGCAAAAATCGCCGCATAGATCAGCGCCAGGATGACGCCCGGTGCCACGGTGACGCCCAGGGCCTGCAACAAGGAGACCTTGGAAAACGCCAGCAGGCCAAAGCCAGCCACGGTGCTGAGGTTGGCAAACAGCATCGAGGCCAGCGTGCGCGGCGCAATCGGCGTGGACGGATCAGGCCGGTCAAAAAACAAGGCGTAATTGGAACCCACGGCCACCACCAGCAACAAACCCACCAGATGCAGAATGATCAATGGCTGGCCCAACAGGGCCAGTCCTGCCGTGACGGTGATGACAGCCGCCGCCAGCGGCGCCATGATGCGCAGCACCCGCATCGGCGAGCGAAAAACCAGCAACAGCAGGCCCACAATGGCGACCAGTCCGCCCAGCGACAGCAGCGTCGCTTCGCGCAGATAACCGCCGTAGAGGTGATCGGACTCGGTTTTCAAGTCCACGAACAACACGTTCTTCAAGTCGGTGCGCATCAAGGCCGAGCGAATCTTGTCGGCATGGATGCTCACCCCCTCAGGCGCGGTGAGCGGCAACAGGGCGGTCCAACGGTTTTCTTGCGCCAGGAGCAAGGCATCGAGCGCCATCGCCATCGAAGTTTGCGCCAGGTCCTTGGGCTGCAGCAGGGGTCGGCTGCGGGCCGCCTCCACATCGGCCAGAAACGGCGTCAACAGGGGCGCGCGCAAGGGCAAACCCTGGACCGCTTGTGCCAGGTTGGACGCCAAGGGGGCGGCCAGGGGCAAGCTGGCTTGGCGGGCCAGCTGCGTCGCCGCGCTGGGCAGATAGCGACTGGGACTCTCAAAACCAGCCAGCTCGCCCTGATCGACTTGCGCTTGCAACAGCGTTGAAACCTGCTCGGCAGAGCGCAGCACCTCTTCCTGGCTGGTGCCGGAAACGACCACCAGATAACGCACATCCGGCGCGCCCATGTCAGCCCGCAAACTCGTATCAAGCGCCACCTCGGCCTGCGATACCGGGCTCAAGGAGGCGATCTTGTCATTCAACAAACTGGCGCGGTGGTTGATGAGCACGGCGCAGGCCACCAGCAACAGCAGCGCGGTCGGCCAGCGCAGTGCCACGGCGCGTTGTACCAGGCCGGCCATGACGCGGCCGACGTTGGTGACGTCGTGGATGCGAAAGTTCGACGGCAGCAGCTGCGGCAGCACGAAACGGGTCACGGTGGCGGCGACGGCCAGCCCCGCCGTCGCATACAGGCCCAGCTGCGCCAGGCCCGGAAAACCCGACAGCAGCAGCGCGGCAAAACCGGCAACCGAGGTCAGCACGCCGAGCCGGATGGTCGGCCAAAAGCGCTTGATCCAGTGCCGGGAGTCGGCCTCGCCTTGTTCGGATTGCACAAACAGGTAGATCGAATAGTCCACCGCCTCGCCGATCAGTGCGGTGCCAAAGCCCAGCGTGATGCCATGCACCGAACCAAAGCCCAGGCTGACCGCCGCAACGCCTGCCAGCGCGCCGCTGATGACCGGCAAAAACCCCAAGGCGAGGGCCGTGAAAGAGCGATAAACCAGCAGCAGCAGCGCCGCGATCAGCCCCATGCTGATGAGGGACAGGCGGCTGACCTGGCTTTTGATGGTCTCGCGCGATGTCACCGAGAACACACCCGGGCCGCTCATGACCAGCCGAGCGTCCGCGTGGGCCTCGGGCGCCGTCTCGAACGCCTGGCGGATCGCCGCCATGGCGCCTTGCTGGGCATCGGTATCGGAACCCGCGGCGCGGGTTTGCATCAGCAACAGGGCGCGTGCGCCGTCGCGCGAGGCCCAGGCGCCCGCCACAAGCTTGGGCTGTGTCCCGCTGTTGAGCTGACCAAGCAATTGCACCATCTCACCGGTCGGGTCGCGCGGCAACATGGATTTCACCAGCAGCCCGGCCGGCGAGGCGAGCAGCTCAATGCTCTCGCTCAGGGCGGCATGCAGCCCTGCTGGGCTGAAGCGCGCAGGCGTCACCGCCGGGCTCAAGAGGTAACGGTTGTTGAATAGAAAGGCGCGGTCGCGCTCGGTGTTGACCGGCTCGCCATTGTTGACGGCAACAAAGGCCGCATCGGTGCGCAGGCGCTGGGCGATGTGTTTGGAAAGCCGGGCGCGGCGCGGCGCATCAGCACCTTCAATGCCGACCAGAATCAGGCGCGAGGCCAGGCCGTCACGCAGTTGGTCCATGAGCAGTTGCTGCTCCGGCGTGGGGGTGCGCGGCAGGAAGGCCGACAAGTCGGTAGTGAAGCTGGTGCGGCTGATGACACCAGCGCAGAGCAGCAAAAAGGCCAGCCACAAGGCGATGGCCAGGCGGCCACGATGGCGTGGAGCAGGCCTCACGGCATCACCAATTTTTCAATGCTCATCAAGGAGCTGTCGCCGTCTGCCTGGGTGATTTCGATGCTGCGCACCTGGTCACCGGCACCGGCGATGCGGATGCGCCGCACCACCGCCAGCATCTTGTCGTCCCGTGGCAGCAGCTCCAAGGTCCAGCGCTCCGCCGTGCCCTCCAGGCTCAGTCGGTAATTGCGCTCCAGCGCCTGGCGGTCGCCCGCCAGCGTGCCGCGAATACTGTCGATGAACGCCGCCAGTTCAGGATAAGCCTGTAATTGCAGACGGTGTTTTTGTCGGCCGCGCTCGATCAAGAGCGCGTCGCCGTCGATCACCATGGATTCAGGCTTGGGCTTGAGCGTGCGCTTTTCCAGGTGGTCAGGCGCGGTGTAGAACAGTTGCCCCGACGACTCGACCGGTCGCTCCAGCATGGCAATATTTTTCTTCTCGACAAAGCTGGCCTGACTGGACTTGTTCTGCGCCAGGGCGTCCATCAATTGCTGGAGGTTCCAGGCGGCCAGGGCGGCCGGGCTGATCGCGGCAAGGACCAGGCCCAGCGCGAGTGGCGCCAGTCTAAAAAGTCGAACGGGGTGCTTCATGGCGTGGGTTAATTTTTTCAGGAAAACGTCTCGGTTGCGGCTCGGGCGCCCGCCAGAAATCAAAGAAATTGAACCAGTTGTAGGGCGCGCTGCGACAGTAGTGCGCCAACAGCGCAGCATAGCGTGCCATGGCCGCCTGCACCGCCAGCGTGCGCCCGCGTGGCGGCAAGCTTGAAAAGTCGGCCAGGGCTTCAAAGTGGATGTCGTAACGATTGCCGCCACGGTACAGCCCGGTCATGAACAGGACCGGGCGCCTCAATATCGCCGCCATCCGGAACGGCCCCAGCGGCAGCTCAGCCGGGTCGCCCAGAAAATCAAACGCCCGGGTGTCGTCCAGCCCCAGCGACCGGTCGCCCAGCATGCCCACAACCATGCCCTGGCCGAGCAACTCATGCACCTTAATCATCGAATCAATGTGACCGAGTGCAATGATGTCCTGTTGTGCCTTGAGGTTGATGGCGCCCAGCGCAGCGTTGATCTTGCGCGCATTCTCCTCAAACATCGCCATGACCACCCGCAGGCCGGGCTGTTGGCGGCCGAGGGCCCGCAGCACCTCGAAGCTGCCCAAATGCGCGCCGAGCAGGAAAACGCCCTGGCCAGCGGCCACCGCATTGTTGATGAGTTCCGGGTTGTGAACGCGAATATCGAACAGCTCAAAACGCTGGTTGACCAGATAAATTCGATCATGGATCACTGACGCGAAACACAGAAAATGCCGAAACAGATGGCGCCAGCCGACCGCTGCGGGCGTCGGCAACTGGAGCACCCGCCGCAAATAATTGCGTGCCATGCGCCGCGCTGTCGGCGCAAACGCCAGGAAATAGGCGGCGATCACGTAAAGGATCCAACGGCTCGTGCCTCGGCCCAGCCGCAGCGAGAGCCAGGTCATCAAGCGCAGCACCCACAGGCTGCTGCGCTCGGGGCGCTGTTGCCATTCCGCGCCACCCAACGGCGTGTTCGTGTGCGCCTTCGTCATGGCGCAAACGGTGGCAACACCAACGTGCCGGTGGCAACTTTCCGATGGCCGCTGACTATGTCGAAGCGGGTACTCCCCGCAGCGCCAGGGGTGAGGGCGAGCGTCAGCGTCTCGCCGGGGCCGACCGGGCTGAGAAATTTGGCGGCGCTGATCTGGCAGACCGGCGTCGGGGCAGCGCCGTCCCCGTTTGCCCTGGGTCGCCCTGTGAGCAGCAGCGCATGAATGACGGCGTCCAGCAAGACCACGCCCGGCACAATCGGCGTCCCCGGAAAATGGCCGGCAAAAGCCGGATGATCCGGCGCTATGAAAAGCGTGGTTTCAAGCAGCATGGGACGCGCCTTTGCGTTGATGCGCGTACGCCAGTGCCAGCAGGGCGTCGCGCGGCAATTTGCCGGTGCTGTTGCGAGGCAACGACGCCAGCAGCACCAGCGGCCTCGGGATGAACACCGCGTCGATGCGTTCGCGCAGGGCGGCCAGCAGTGCGGCGGTCTTCAGGCCGGGCGCGACGGCAAAGGCCATCAAGCGCGTCACATGGGCGTCGTCCGGTTCAGCCGGCATGAAGAACGCGCCGTCGATCACGCCCGGGATCGCATTGAGCTGATGGTTCAGATAGTCGATCGAGCTGCGTTTGCCCGCGATGTTGATCAGGTCGGCGGTGCGGCCATGCAGCAGAAAACGCCCGTCGTTCAACAGTTCGAGTTCGTCCGCCATGGGCATCGGCGGCTGAACATGCGCGCCCGAGGCCCAGGTGCGACCCTGCGAAACGCTGAGCGTGAGCTCCGGGAACAGTGACCATTGGACGGTCTGGGTGGTGCGCCTGGTCGCAATCTGGCCGGTCTCGGTTGAACCGTAGATTTCAAACAAGGGCACCTGCAGGCGTGCCTCGACGGCCAGGGCCAGTTGGGGCGGCATGGGCGCCGTGGCAGACAGGACCAGGTCGGTGGCGGGAATGTCCAGCCCCGCCGCCAGCAAGACCTTTAAATGCAGGGGCGTGGTGACCAGCAGGCGCGGGCGCGCCGATTGCGCGAGCACTGCGCAGATGTCGGCCGGGTAAAAGGGATGAGCGGCACTCATGACGGAGCCGCTTTGCAGGGCCAGCAGCACGGAGGACTCAAAGCCAAACATGTGTTGCGGGGGCACCGTGGCCACAATGCTGTGGCGCCTGCCGTCCAGCAGGCCCAGCCGGGCGGCTTCGGCCCGAACGCTGTGAACCAGTCCGCCCCAGCTTTTCCGGTGCGCCACCGGCGTGCCGGTCGAGCCGGACGTGAACACGATGGCCGCCGTCCGCTCGGCCGGGATCTCGGGAACGTCATAGGGGGCGCTGGTGGTATCCGCTGTTGTTGACGCCACAACCGCGGGCGCGCCGGTCCACGCAAACTGAGGCAGATCAATGGCCTGCGGCTGGTCAACCAGGCAAAACACGTCGGGGGCAAAGCGCTTGACCTGACGCATCATTTCTGGCGTGAGCGTGGGGGGCAGCAGGCTGATCTTGTCGGCCAGCAAGGCCGCTGCCACGCCGACGGCAAAGCGGTAACGGTCGACGCAGACATTGAGAACGTGCCGGCCGGGCGGCAAAACTGCCGCCAACTGCCTGACATCTGCCAGAAACTGCGCCACGGTGATCAGCCCATCCTGGCCGTCGGCCAGGAGGTCGTGCGCATGCGGGTGCGTTACCAGCGGGAAGCTGCTCATGGTCGGCGCGCCCGGTCTTCGGAGGTCGCTTGCCGGTAAGCGCGAATCGCCGCCAGCGGTCCGGCGCGGTCAGCGGCTGGCAACACATAGCAGCGCGCCGCATATTCAGCCACAAACATAAGCCCCAGCAAGGGCATGCCCAGCAGGTTGGCAAACATTGACCAGACGGCCACCGGCGCGAGCCAGAACAGCAGCAGCGACAGCCCTGCGGTGGCGCCAAAATAAAAGGCCCAGGCCCAGGTGGCGGCGCGCGTGTAGCGTGCCAGTGCCGGCGTGAGGCTGCCATGCACGATGCTGGCAAAGCGCGAAATCATGGGCGTGCCGCCACGCCGCAGGGTCTTGCCAAAGGCCGCGCACAACAGCGCATACGCGCCCGCATGTTGCAGCAGAAAGACCCAGTTGTAATGGGCGACCAGCCAGTTTCTGAAACCGTAAATCACAACGCAGGCCGCCAGGCTCAAGGCTAGCATGAGGGCGCGCTGTTGCGAACGCCAGGCCAGCATGAAGGCCAGCCCGAGCAAGGGCGCCAGGGCAACCAGGGCGCCCAAAAGATCGGGCTTGAGTGACGCGGCGGCCCGATGAGACAGCACTGCGTAGGCGATTCCCACGGTGAGCAGGCCGCCCCAACGCCCGGCTTGCTTGAGCCGTGTCGTCAATTCAGTTTTCACTGGGTACGCTGGGCCGCGATATGGTTGCCCAGGCTGCGCAGAGACAGGAAGATGGCGTGGTTGTCTTCCTGACCCGCGCGCAGTTGCAAGCCGTAGCGCTTGGAGACCACGAGTGCAATTTCAAGAATATCGATGGAGTCCAGCCCCAAGCCGTCGCCATACAGAGGCTCATCCGCCGCGATGTCGGCCGCGCCAACGTCCAGGTTCAAGGCGCTCACCACCAGTTCAGCAACTTCAAGGAGCAGAGCTGCATCTGCGGTTGGGGAGGATGCTGGCGGGTTCAGTTCGGGCATGGGAAAAGGTCAATGTGGGTGGTTGGACGGGCTTGATTTTAACGAAAAGCGTTTGCGCCAGATAACGCGGTTGGCGCATGGCCACAAATTTCGGCGCCAGGGCCGCCCCAACAGCAGACTCCGGCTTTGCGATTCATCAAGGCTGGGCAACCTTTGCGCGTGTTTTTAGCTTGCCAGCTGCGTTACTTCGCATTACTCTTTTTCTTCTGGTGGTGCTCGAAACCCGTCAGACAATCAATCAAACTAGGCACACATCCACTTTTACTGGAGATTCATCATGATCCTACGTACCGCCCTCGCCGCCGTTGTTGCCGCCGTGGCTCTGCTCACCGCAACGGGCTGCGCCGTCACCCGCGGCCAGGAAACTGTCGGCGCCTACATTGATGACGCCACGATCACCACCCAAATCAAGGCGCGCTTCGCTGACAACACGCAGGTCGCCGCCACCAGCATCAGCGTCGAAACCCTCAATGGCACCGTGTTGCTGTCGGGCTTCGCCAAGAACACCACGGAGAAAACCATGGCAGAAAGCATCGCGCGTGGCGTGAACGGGGTGAAGTCCGTGAAGAACGAGATCACCGTGCGTCCTTGAGCGTGGGCGCAAACGCGCGCGGTATTCTTCCAGGCCGTGCAATACCGCACGGCTCAAAGTTGCACCTCTCACCGCCTTGAGGGTTTGACGCAACTCGATCCCGCCCGAGCCCCCTGCGATTGCGCCCATAATTGCGCGCAAACAATCTCAGGGACGGGATCACCCTATGGCAACCTTGATACCGGCGCTTGGCGCCTGCGTGTCGCGCATGACGTCCGGCGAAAAGCGCCTGGCCGAACGGCTGGAACACAAGCTCGACGACGACTACCTGCTCTGGTACGACGTGCCCATCGGCGCCCGGTACTCGCACCCTGACTTTGTGGTGATGCACCCCCGGCGCGGTCTGCTGGTGTTGGAGGTGAAAGACTGGAAGCTCAGCACCATCCAACAGGTCAATAAAGAGACTTGGGAAGTGCTGTTTAGCGGCGCCCCCAAGACCGAGCAAAACCCCCTGCTGCAAGCCCGCAACTACGCCCACCAAGTGGTGGACGCCTTGAAGCGCGACCCGCAACTGATGCAGCCCGAGGGCCAGTACCAAGGCCATCTGGCCTTTCCGTGGAGCTACGGCGTGGTGCTGACCCACATCACGCGCAAGCAGTTTGACGACGCCGGGCTGGGTGATGCCATCGAGCCGACTCGCGTTATCTGCCAGGACGAGATCGGGGAGGCGGTGGACGCCGAAGACCTGCAAAGCCGCCTCTGGGGCATGTTCCCCTACATGATGCGCGGCGTCATGAGCCTGCCGCAACTGGACCGCGTGCGCTGGATCATGTTCCCCGAAGTGCGCGTACAGACGCAAGGTGCGCTGTTTGACGACAGCGATGTGGACGCCGAACTGCCCAGCATCATGCGCGTGATGGACCTTCAGCAAGAGCAACTGGCGCGCAGCTTGGGCGACGGCCACCGCGTGATTCACGGCGTGGCCGGCTCCGGCAAAACCATGATTCTGGGCTACCGTGCCGAGTACCTGGCCAAGGCCCACACCGCCGCCGCCAAACCCATCCTGATCCTTTGCTACAACGAGCCGCTGGCCGTCAAACTGGCATCGGTGATGGAGGCCAAGGGGCTCGGCGACATGGTGCATGCGCGGCATTTTCACAAGTGGTGCCGCGACCAGCTGGTGGCCTTTGGGCAAACGCTGCCAGACCAGCGCATGCAGGTCGGCGCGCTGATGGCGGACATGGTGCAGCGCGTCATCCAAGGCGTAGACCGCAAGCAAATCCCCAGCGGCCAATACCAGGCCGTGTTGATTGACGAAGGCCACGACTTTGCGCCCGAGTGGCTCAAACTAGTGACGCAAATGGTGGACCCCAGCACCAACAGCCTGCTGCTGCTGTTTGATGATGCGCAGAGCATTTACGAACGCAGCCGCTCCAAACAGTTCAGCTTCAAAAGCGTGGGCATCCAGGCGCAAGGCCGCACCACGATTCTGAAAATCAACTACCGCAACACCCGGCAGATTCTGCAAACTGCCAACCTGATTGCGGCCGACCTGCTGACTGCGGACGACAAAGACGACGACGGCATCCCCCTGGTCAAACCCATCAGCTGCGGGCGCGAAGGGCAAGCGCCCATCCTCATCAAACTGCCCACGCTGCGCGAAGAAGCGTTTGCGATTGCCGACCAGCTCAACCAAGCGCACAAAGAAGGCCACGCCTGGAGCGACATGGCCATTTTGTGCCCCGACTACAGCACCCGCGACCTGTGCGCCCAGGTGCTGCACCAGCGCCAGATGCCCCTAGAAATGCGCCGCAGCCCCGGCGACTTTGACCCCACCAGCAACACCATCAAAGTGATGACCATGAAGGTCAGCAAAGGCCTGGAGTTCCCCGTGGTGGCGCTGCCCGGCGTGGGGCACATGCCTGCCAAAGGCGAAGACGAGCAGGAAGCCGCGCGGGTGTTCTATGTGGCGGCGACAAGGGCTACGCAGAGGTTGGTGATTGGGGTGGGTGGGGATGGGGGGTTTGGAAAGAGGCTGGGAACATGACTAGGAAAGCAACATGAACGAGACAACACACAACGTGGTGCCTGCGCCTGCCGATAGCCTGCACGCCGAACTGCGCGCGCTGATTGCCAGCAGCCGCCAGCGGCTGGCAGGTGCTGTGAATGCGGAGCTGACACGGCTGTATTGGAATGTGGGTCAAAGGCTGCGCACCGAGGTGCTGGGGGAAGGCCGCGCAAGCTATGGAGTCCAACTGCTGGATCAGTTGGGTCAACAGTTGGCAAATGAGTTTGGGCGTGGTTTTGAGTCGCGTAACCTGCGCCGCATGGTGAAATTTGCCGAGAGCTTTCCCGATGCGGCAATTGTGTCAACACTGTCGACACAATTGAGCTGGAGCCACATGGTCGCCATCGTGGCGCTGAAAACCCCGCAAGCCCGCCAGTTTTACGCCAATCAGGCCGCACAAGACGGCTGGAGCGTACGCGAGCTGGCACACCAAATCGAACGCAAGGCCTTCGAGCGAACCGAACTTGCCGCCTTGCAAGTACCTTGCGCGGCGCAACCTCTCGCCCCCGCCCAAGTTTTCAAAGACCCGTACTTCTTAGATTTTTTGGGCCTGCGCCAAGGCCACGGTGAGGCCGATTTGGAAGCCGCCATCCTGCGCCAGCTGGAAGCCTTCATCCTGGAACTGGGCCGGGGCTTTGCGTTTGTAGAACGCCAAAAGCGCATGGTCATTGACGGCGACGACTTTTATCTGGACTTGCTTTTCTACCACCGCCGCCTGCGCCGCCTGGTGGCCATCGAACTCAAGCTGGGCCGCTTCAAAGCCGCGCACAAAGGCCAGATGGAGCTGTACCTGAAATGGCTGGACAAACACGAGCGCCAACCGGGCGAAGAGGCACCCATCGGCCTCATCCTGTGCGCCGAATCTAGCCGCGAACAGGTGGAGCTGCTGCAAATGCACAAAGACGGCATCACCGTGGCCGAGTACTGGACCGAACTGCCACCCAAAGCGGAGCTGGAGCAAAAGCTGCATGCAGCTTTGCTTGAGGCGCGCGAACGGCTGGCGCGGCGCGGGGTATTGTTGGGGGACTTGGATGACGCGTGATGACATGAAGGTCAGCAAAGGCCTGGGGTTCCCCGTGGTGGCCCTGCCCGGCGTGGGGCACATGCCCGCAAAGGGCGAAGACGAGCAAGAGGCCGCACGGGTGTTTTATGTGGCGGCGACGCGGGCTACGCAGAGGTTGGTGATTGGGGTGGGTGGGGATGGGGGGTTTGGTTCAAAGCTACGGATGCAATTTTTCAATGCCTAACTACGACTTCAAGCAACTTTCTCCGAATGATTTCGAACAGCTTGCTCGCGATTTAATCCAAGCACGTGACGGCATCATTCTTGAGTCATTTAAAACTGGGCGCGACTTGGGCATCGACTTTCGTCATACGCGAGCGAAAGGTAACACCATTGTTCAATGCAAGCATTACATTGGAACTGGCCTCACGGGACTCATTACCGAACTAAAGAGGGAAGCAATCAAGGCCAGCAAATTGAAGCCAACAAGGTATATGTTGGTAACTTCAGTTGGCCTGTCTCCGCTCAACAAGTCAGAGATCAAGGGACTTTATGGTGATGTACTGGTGACCGACGACATTCTCGGCGCAGATGATCTCAACAATTTACTTGGTATCTACCCAACGATAGAGCAACAGCACTACAAGCTATGGCTTTCAAGTCGAGTAGTTTTGGATCGAGTAATTCACAATGCATCACTTACACAAAGCGAACTTGACGTGGAGCGGGTATACCGAGACATCCGTCGCTATGTCCGAAGTAGCGCTTATCCGCGAGCATTTTCTATGCTTGAAAGCAATCACGTTTCCATCATTTCAGGTGCACCCGGCGTCGGCAAGACTTCGCTTGCAAAAATGTTGATCTACGCTCATCTCGAGCGAGGCTACGAATCCGTTTCTATATTGAATGGTTTTCAAGAAGGACGTACACGTTACCAACCAGGCAAGCAGCAAATTTTCTACTTCGATGATTTTGTTGGTGCAACATTCTTAGGGGAGCGTGCCACCGCATTCACTCGAAATGAGGACCGTGAAATTCTAGACTTCATCGAAATGGTTCAGGCGTCACCCACTGCACGACTGGTCATGACTACCCGTGAACACATTCTTAGTCAGGCGATTGCAACATCCGAAAAGCTGAAGCACTCCACTCTCATAAGTAGTCGCTGCATCTTAGGGATTGGCGACTACAGCCAGCAGCAACGTGCCGAGATCCTTTACAACCATATCTACTTCAGCGACCTACCAAACGACTATCGCGAACAGTTGTTGGCCAATCGCTTTTATTTAGATATCGTTCAACATAAAAAATTCAATCCACGCTTAGTGGAATGGCTGTCGAATTACCAACGAGTTCGTTCGACTCCACTCGAGTATTTTCAATTTTTTGTGCAAGATTTATTTAACGATCCCACTGAGATTTGGCGCTACGCTTTTGAACAACAGATCAGCAATGCTGCGCGTAGCGTATTGCTTGCTCTCTACACCTATGGAGGTAATTGTGGTGCCAGCCCACTCGAAATCGCTTTCCGCGAGTTCCATGGCTTACGCGCACATCGCTACGGATTCAGGACTGAACCATCAGACTGGCGTCGAGCCCTGAGCGAGCTAAGCGGATCGTTCATTCGACTCGGGAACCCCGTCAATGTTATCGATCCGTCAGTTCTCGACATGCTCAATGCTGTCGTGCGACAAGATTCGTTAAATGCGCTAGACATGATTGAAGGGGCAGTACGCTTCGAGCAAGCACGGCGCGTCTGGGCTTTTGCCCTAGCTGAGGGCGGCGACACTGTCCTAGGCAGCCTAATTGTTGAGACCGATCGAGTTGTAAGCGCATTTGAACGCTTACTAAATGCACCTAGAAAAATTCCGCATGACACTGGTGCCGTTTACATTGATGACAGTCGTGAACTGCGCGTTGGCACTCTGATCGATGTAGCAGCAACTCTTTCATCGACTCATCTCTCACAAGTCGTCATTTCTGCAATTGACACGCTAGCTGCTGGCTGGGCGTCGGATTCAGTTGCTATCGGTGACGGAATCGATCTATTGATTAAAGTCAGCCAGTGCTCCATTGACTTCCACGAATCAAATGCCACAGTTTGCAAGAAGCTCCTGCGAGCATTATTGATTGAGGCTTCGACAGGTTGCTACTCCTTCGAGTTGCGTGAACTGTTGGATTGGATTGATCCGATTGATTTGGACAGCGAGATGAACGAACTTCTAAATAAGGCGGTCGCAATACTTCGCACCGATTATTTTGGCTATGAACTACATGACTGTAAGTCTGCTTCTGACTTTGAGGATATGGAGATTTCATTTGAGGGGATAGCTGAAAAGCTAAGCCTAAATTTTGATGACCTTATTCATTTTGTTCGCGAAGCAAAGGATGAGTTTGAAGTAAATCAGGCATTGCATGAGGATCGTGAGTATGACGAATGGAAGGAGTACCGCCGTGACTTCAAGCCCGGTGATCAAGCAATCGATGATCTTTTTGATTCACTGCGTTTGAACAAAAGGGGCCGGGCTCGATGTACCAAGCAAGTTCGCACATCCAGATGACCGATCGGTCGAAAACTAACAAAAACAGGAAGCACAGACATGCATGAAATCATCTGCCCGTACTTTGGCAAAGCATTCAAAATCGACGAGGCTGGGTACGCTGATATTCTGAAGCAAGTTCGCGACGGCGCGTTCGAGCAGAATTGCCGTGTACCGCGATGAGCCTGCCAATTTAAAACTCCAGCCCCAGCTTCTCGGACAGCTTGGTCAGGTCCTGCAAAGACTGTTCCGACTGTTGTTGCTGCTCGGCCTGGTAGCGGCGCAATTCTTCGAATTCGATGCGACGGTGGCGATTGACCTTGCGGCACTTCAATCGGTTCGCTTCGATCTCCTTGATAACGAAGGGCCGCGACACGTTCAGGAAGTTGGCCGCTTCCTGTGTCGTCAGCTCGTGCTTTTGCGGCACCAGCAGCATGGGCTCGCGCTTTGCCATTTGCCGCAACACGTCGGCAAAGAACCGCAAGGCGCGCGGCGGCAGCTTCAACACAGGGGTCTCGTGTTTTTGGTCGTCATCCGTGCCCACATCAAGGATGATTTCGATGTGATCAGCTTTGGGGTGATCCAGTGCCGTGACAAGGCATTGATGGGCAACCGCCGCCATCTCGGCTTCGGCTTCATTGGCGGGGTCAAGTACTTCTTGATCTTTCATGGGGTTCTCCTTCGCGCACTTGCCATGGACAGGCCAGCAGGTTGGTGAAATAGTACCACCCAATCGAATTAAACGCAGCATTCGAAGTAAACGAATTTTTGAATTCAGTGGCCGATGTTCCATCGCAGACATCGCCGCCGTCCCTTGGGTGCGCAACCTGATCGGGTTCTGCGCGGCAGGCGAGCTGTTGGGCAAGCAGGAATTTCCGCATGTCACGCGGGCGCTGGTGGCGTTTGCGGCGCGGCCGGCGGTGGTGCGCGGGCTGGGAATTCCGGCGCGGTCCTGATTGCTCAACCGTGGATTTGCTCCTTATTTAATAGCTTCTCGCGCATACAGGACGAGGGCTAGAAGCCAATTTGGCATATATTTCTCGTCAAATTCGTCTCCCAACCCTTAAAACCACCCCCGTCACCCGAGCAGCACAGCATTCAAGCGCCCGCTTGCACCCGCTACCATCACCCCCAACACACACAGGGACTCCATGGCATCTGATCTCGTCGCAGTCGAAAACCGGCTTTGGGCTACCGCTGACCAACTCTGGGCCAACACCGGCCTCAAACCCTCCGAATTTTCCACGCCCGTGCTGGGCCTGATCTTCTTGCGCCATGCCGACAAGCGCTTCACGCAGGTCGAAGCCGTGCTGACCGCCAAGGGCATCCCGGCGATTGATCGCGAGGCGATGGACTACCACGCCGAGGGCGTGCTCTACCTGCCGCTGGAAGCCCGCATTTCGTACCTGGTCACCCTGACCGAGAGCGCCAATCTGGGCAAAGCCATTGGCAACGCGATGGCGCTGGTGGAACAGCACAACCCCGAGTTGCAGGGCGTGCTGCCACGCGGCTACAACCTGCTGCCCCGCGCCACCCTGGTCGAGCTGCTGCGCCTGTTGGCGGCGGTCGATCTGGATGGCGACGCCTTCGGCAAGGTGTATGAATATTTCCTGGGCAACTTCGCGCTAAAAGAGGGGCAAAAGGGCGGCGTGTTCTTCACGCCCACCAGCATCGTGCGCCTGATTGTGGAAGTGCTGCAGCCCAACCACGGCCGCATTTTTGACCCGGCTTGCGGCTCGGGCGGCATGTTTGTGCAGTCGGCCGCCTTTGTGCAGCGCCACAAGCGCAACGCCACCACCGAGCTGACCGTGTTTGGCACCGAAAAATCCAGCGACACCGTCAAGCTGGCCAAGATGAACCTGGCGGTGCATGGCCTGTCGGGTGACATCCGCGAGGCCAACACCTATTACGAAGACCCGCACAAGGTGCTGGGCAAGTTCGACTTCGTGATGGCCAATCCGCCGTTCAACGTGTCGGGCGTGGACAAAGACCGCCTCAAGGACGACGCCCGCTTCTCCCTCGGCCTGCCCAGCACCGACAACGCCAACTACCTGTGGATTCAGCTCTTCCACTCAGCGCTCAACTCAGTAGGCCGCGCCGGTTTCGTGATGGCCAACGCGGCCGGCGACGCCCGCGGCAGCGAGCTGGAAATCCGCAAAAAGCTGATCCAAAGCAGCAGCGTGGACGTGATCGTCAGCATCGGTTCGAACTTTTTCTACACCGTCACGCTGCCCTGCACGCTGTGGTTTTTTGACAAAGCCAAGGCGCAGTTGCCCAAGACTAACCCGCGCAAGGACCAGGTGCTGTTTCTGGATGCGCGGCCCTTCTTCAAACAGGTCACCCGCTCGACGCGCGAGTTCACGCCCGAGCAACTGGAGTTGCTGGCCAACGTGGTGCGGCTGTATCGCGGCGAAGCGCCGGAGTTTGACGCTGGGAGTCAGGCGCTGCTGGAAGAGCGGTTTCCGGGCGGCGTGTATGCCGATGTGGCTGGGCTGTGCAAGGCGGCGACGCGGGCAGAGATTGAGGCGCAGGGCTGGAGTTTGAATCCGGGGCGTTATGTGGGCGTCGGGGCAAGGGCGGCGGATGAGTTTGACTTTGCGGAGCGGTTGGAAGAGTTGAATGAAGGGCTTGAACTACTCAACATAGAAGCCAGCGACTTACAGACTCAGATTGCCGTCAATGTTGCGTCACTGCTTGAGCGCGTCATATGAGCCCCATTGAATGGCCGAAAGTGAAACTGGCTGACTACGTTGATTTGTTAAGTGGCTTTCCATTCAAGAGTGCAGGTTTCAGCACGGCGTTTGATGACATTCCTCTCGTCAAGGGAGAGAACGTGCATCAGGGCTTCATCGACTGGAACAAGGCGAAGCGATGGCCCAAAAATCAAGTTGCTGAGCTGGATAAATACCGGCTTAAACCCGGCGACGTGGTTCTTGCAATGGATCGTCCGTGGATTGAGGCGGGGCTGAAGCAGGCTTGCATTCGCGAACACGACCCGTCCTCGCTTCTTGTCCAGCGAGTAAGCAGACTGCGTGGTGAAAACGGGCTTTTAACGGACTATTTGCGCCACCTGATAGGTAGCTCAATGTTCACGGACTACATCAAACCAATCGTGACAGGCACCAGCGTGCCGCACATTAGTGGAGCTCAGATAAAGGGCTTCGCGTTCCGGCTTCCACCGCCACCAACGCAGCGCCGCATCGCCTCCATCCTCTCCGCCTACGACGACCTGATTGAGAACAACACGCGGCGCATCGCGATTCTGGAGGAAATGGCCCGGCGCCTCTACGAAGAGTGGTTCGTCCGCTTCCGCTTCCCCGGCCATGAGGGCGTGCCGCTGGTCGAGTCCGAGTTCGGCTTGGTGCCGCAGGGGTGGGAGTCGCGCAGTGTGGCGGAATTGGCGATCATTCACCGGGGCCGCTCATACAAGGGCACAGAACTGGCTGATACGGGAGGACTGCCGTTCATCAATTTGAAGTGCATGGTTCGGGATGGTGGCTACAGAGCGTCGGGACTGAAGAGCTACACCGGTGTTTTTAAGCAAACACAAACTGTACGCGCTGGCGAGATGGTCATGGCGATTACTGATATGACGCAAGAGCGGCGACTCGTCGCCCATGTTGGACGAGTTTCGCGGCTGGATGCAGACTTTGGTGTGTTCTCGATGGACTTGGTGCGAGTGGAGCCTCGCGACCACATGCCCGAGTCTTATATTTACGCGATGCTCCGGTGGTCTGGTTTTGCAGACCAAGTGAAGCAGCACGCCAATGGTGCGAACGTACTGCATCTCTTGCCAGCACGCATCGATGAGTACAGACTCATCTGTCCAACATCCGAAGTTGCACAGCGCTTTGGCGAGTTGGTATCGCCCATGTTTGCACTGTGCGAGGCGCTTGAGCAAAAAAACCAAAACCTCCGCACCACCCGCGACCTGCTGCTCCCCAAACTCATCTCCGGCGAGCTGGACGTGTCCACGCTGCCGGAACCCCTGGCCGAAGCCGCATGACCGAACCAAGCCGCATCCTTGTCATGGCCGGGCTTGATGCATCTACAAAAAATGCTTTATCTTTGCAAATATCGCATCTACAATAAATAAAAATGAAAACCAAGCTGATCTGGGATGACGCCAAGCGCATCGCGAACCTTGCCAAGCATGGTCTGGACTTTG
>JANYHL010000017.1 GCA_025359085.1 Gammaproteobacteria bacterium | reverse complement strand
CAAATTTGCCGACCACCAGTCCGGCGGCCCGGTTCGCCAGCGGTAGCGCATCGCGCATACTCATACCGGCCGCCAGCAGCGTGGCCATGGTGGCAATTACCGTGTCGCCGGCACCAGTGACGTCAAATACTTCACGTGCCTGGGCCGTCACACTCAGTTGGCCCTGGGCGTCAAACAAGGTCATGCCTTCTTCGCTGCGGGTCAGCAGCACCGCCCGCAGTCCAAGCTGCTGGCGCAGATTCTGCACTTTGGTTTGCAGCTCCGACTCATGCAGCCAGGGGCCAATCACGTGTTGCAGCTCGGTCCGGTTGGGTGTGATGATGCTGGCATTTTTGTAGCGTGAATAGTCGGCGCCCTTGGGGTCGATCAAAATGGGTTTGCCCGCGGCCGCTGCGCGCGCGATCATGTCGCTGACATGGGCCAGGCCACCCTTACCGTAGTCTGAAAACAGCACGGTGTCATGTTCGGGCAGGAGTTGGGCAAAAGTGGCGGTCTGCGAGGCCAGTATTTCAGTTTTTGGCGTGTTTTCAAAATCCAGGCGCAGCAGTTGCTGCTGGCGGCCAATCACCCGCAGCTTGACGGTGGTCTTGAGGTCAGGGTCGCGGCCAAAGTAGGTTTGGATGCCGGTGTTGGCGACCAGCGCTTCCAGCTTGTGGCTCGCTTCATCCTCGCCCACGACGGTCAACAGTGAGGCCCGAGCACCCAGGGTGACGACGTTGTAAGCCACGTTGGCGGCACCTCCATTGCGTTCTTCTTCGCGCGTGACGCGCACCACCGGCACGGGCGCCTCGGGTGAGATACGGTCGACGGCGCCGTACCAATACCGGTCCAGCATCACGTCGCCGACCACCAGCACGCTGGCCTTGGATAGCTTGTCTCTGGAAATTGTCATGGTGTTCAATGGTTCTGTCATAGCTCTTCGACCCGGCGCGCCGGATAACTGTCCCAGGCCTGGCAGCCGGGACATTGCCAGAAGTGTTGTTTGGCCTCGAAGCCGCAGGCGGCACACCGGTAGCGAATCAAAGGCTTGATGGCCTGCTCCAGCGCGCGTTGGACCAAGGGATGAAATTGCTCGTGTTCGAGTTTTTCGCCAGCAATCCATTTGGTGGCGGCGACCAGCGATGGTTCACGCTCCAGATGGTGCACATACCAGTCCCGTGCGGTGGGCGTGGGCCCGCTGTGGCTCGCCTCCAGCGCGACGATGGCATCCATCACATCCAACGAAGGCGAATGCGCGTAATGGGTCTTGAGCAAGGTCAGGGCTTGAGGAGTGCGTCCGCAAGCGATGGCATAGTCGGTCAGTGGCGCTGCGATCAGGGGAATGGCCGCAGGCGCAGACTGCAAAGACTCTTCGAGCAGCAAATAGGCGTCGTCGGGCTGGCCCTGGCGCGCCAGCAGTTGGGCGAGATCAAGACGCGGCCGTGCGGCCTCTGGCGCGGTGGCCAGCGCCTGTTGCAACAAAGACCTGGCGTGTTCGGTCTCTTCGGCGGCGCTGGATTCAGCCGCCTGCTCACACAGGTAATGCGCCAGCCGGCCCTGGAAGCTGCCCTGGTTGGCGTGCTCCAGTTTTTGCGCCATCTGCGCCGCGTGCACCCAGTCGCGGCTGCGTTCATAGTTGGCCAGCAGGGCCAGGCGCGCTTGCGCCTCAAACGGGGTTCCTTCGAGTTTGAGCAAAGCCTCTTCAGAGCGGTCGAGCAGGCCCGCTTTGAGATAGTCCAGTGCCAGTGCATGCTGCGCGCGCTGGCGATCGGCCAGGCTCAAATCACCGCGCGACAGCAGGTGTTCATGCACCCGTACGGCACGTTCATATTCGCCACGGCGGCGAAACAGGTTGCCCAGTGCAAAATGCAATTCCGAGGTGTCAGGGTCGCTTTGGACCGCCTCAATAAAAGCGTCAATGGCCTGGTCCTGTTGCTCGTTAAGTAAAAAATTCAAGCCTTTGAAGTACGCCTTTGGAGCTTGATGGTTTTCAATGCGCAGTTGGCGCAGATCCAGGCGCGAGGCGACCCAACCCAGGACAAAGGCCAGCGGCAGCCCCAGCAGTATCCAGCCCAGGTCAAAGTCCATGGGGGATCGCCGGGGGCGCGGTTGGCGACTGATCGGACGCAGGCGGGGTCAACGCCATGGGCTGCGTTTGGCGGGTGGTGCGACGATGTTTCCACCAACGCGGCATCATGCCCAGTATGCCGACGCCGACGCCGACCGCAAAAGCCGTCAACACCACCAACACCTGGGGTGCGCGCCACTGGGTGCCAAAGAAAAAATGGACAGTGGTGTCTTGCTGATTGTTCAGCGCGAAGGCAAACAGGGTAAAAAAAATGGCTGCTTTAAGTATCCACTTAAGCAACCACAGGAGTTGTTTCATCTTGTCTCCCGAGTGACGGGTCAATTCTAAGTCAGGCCTGGGGCTGGCTCGTCGTCTGCGCCGTCCGTTGATCGACCGCCTCTCGCAAGGCTTTACCGGGTTTGAAATGGAGCACCCGTTTTTCGGGGATGGCGACGCTGTCACCGTTGCGTGGATTGCGTCCAATACGCGGTGGTCGGTGGTTGATGGCGAAACTGCCAAAACCCCGAATTTCGATGCGGTGCCCTCGTACCAGTGCTTCATTCATCGCGTCAAGAATAGCTTTGACGGCAAATTCGGCATCGCGACGGGTCAGTTGAACAAAGCGGGCGGCCAGTTCTTCGATCAGGTCAGAGCGAGTCATTGTTAGAAGTTCTCATCCCTAGAAGTTGTCGGCACCGCTCTGCTCCGGCCGCCGCGAGGCGGTTGGAGCAGAGTCGGCACGACATTTCTCTCTGCTGGCTTTTAGTTGTTGTTGTCCAGTTTGGCGCGCAGCAACGCGCCCAGACTGGTGGTGCCAGCGTTTTCGCGGGCAGAGGACTGGCTCAGCGTGGCCATGGCTTCGTTTTGATCAGCCGCATCCTTGGCCTTGATCGACAGTTGGATGTTGCGGGTCTTGCGATCCACGTTGACCACCACAGCCGTGACTTCGTCGCCTTCTTTCAGCACGTTGCGCGCATCTTCCACGCGATCGCGGGAAATTTCGCTGGCGCGCAGGTAGCCGATGATGTCGTCGCCGAGATCGATCTCAGCGCCCTTGGCATCCACCGTCTTGACCTTGCCGGTGACCACTTGACCCTTGTCGTTGATGGTGGCAAAGGTGGTGAACGGGTCAGAGTCGAGCTGCTTGATACCCAGCGAGATGCGTTCACGGTCCACGTCCACCGCCAGCACCAGGGCTTCGACTTCCTGGCCCTTTTTGTATTCGCGCACAGCGGCTTCGCCGGTTTCGTTCCAGGACAGGTCGGACAGATGCACCAGACCGTCAATGCCGGCGGCCAGACCGACAAACACGCCGAAGTCGGTGATGGATTTGATCGGACCCTTGACGCGGTCGCCGCGCTTGGTATTCTGCGCGAATTCCTGCCAGGGGTTGGCCTTGCACTGCTTCATGCCCAAGGAAATGCGGCGCTTGTCTTCGTCGATCTCCAGCACCATGACTTCGACTTCGTCACCCAGGGCAACGATCTTGGCGGGTGCAATGTTCTTGTTGGTCCAGTCCATCTCAGAGACGTGCACCAGGCCTTCGATGCCGGGCTCGAGTTCCACAAACGCGCCGTAGTCGGCGATGTTGGTGATCTTGCCGAACATGCGGGTGCCTTGCGGGTAGCGGCGGTTAACGCCCATCCACGGGTCGTCGCCCAATTGCTTGAGACCCAGGGACACGCGATTCTTTTCGGTGTCGAACTTGAGAATCTTGGCGGTGATTTCCTGACCGGCCGTCACCACTTCGCTCGGGTGACGCACACGGCGCCAGGCCATGTCGGTGATGTGCAACAGGCCGTCGATGCCGCCCAGGTCCACAAACGCACCGTATTCGGTGATGTTCTTGACCACGCCTTGCACAATGGCGCCTTCCTTCAGGGTGTTCATCAGCTTGGCGCGCTCTTCGCCCATGCTGGCTTCGACCACAGCACGGCGTGACAGCACGACGTTGTTGCGCTTGCGATCTAGCTTGATGACCTTGAATTCAAGGGTCTTGTTCTCGTACGGAGACAGGTCTTTGGTCGGACGCGTGTCAACCAGTGAGCCCGGCAGGAAGGCACGAATGCCGTTGACCAGCACGGTCAGGCCACCCTTGACCTTGCCGCTGGTGGTGCCGGTGACAAATTCGCCGGTTTCCAGGGCCTTTTCCAGGCTCATCCATGACGCCAGACGCTTGGCGGTGTCACGCGACAGAATGGTGTCGCCATAGCCGTTTTCGATGGAGCCAATGGCCACCGACACGAAGTCGCCAACCTGGACTTCGATTTCGCCCTTGTCGTTCTTGAATTCTTCGAGCGGCACGTAGGCTTCAGACTTGAGGCCAGCGTTCACGACCACAAAGCTGTGCTCGATACGGACCACTTCAGCAGTGATCACTTCGCCTGGGCGCATTTCGGTGCGTGTCAAGGACTCTTCAAATAGGGCGGCAAAAGATTCGGACATGTTTTGATGCGGCGTTGACCGCAGGTTAATTTGCGGTTTTATCCGCGGGTTAGTTTGTTGAACCCCATCAGCAGTGCGCTTGAGCAGCGCGAGAAGGCGGGTGGGGGCCGACGCAAAATCCAGTAGATTTTGCTCATTTGCCTCTCAGATTGCGCTGAAAAGCTGTTTGCTTTGCCACCAGTCCAACACCAGATTGACCGATTCTTCAACCGTTAAATCCGAGTTATCAAGCAGCTGGGCATCTTGTGCCGGCCTGAGAGGTGCGATGCTGCGGGAGGTGTCCCGTGCATCGCGCGCTTCCAGGTCCGCGCGAAGAGCCAAGAGTGTAGCCGAAATACCCTTTGAAATCAATTGTTTATAGCGCCGCCGTGCTCTTTTATCGGCGCTGGCGGTCAAAAACACCTTGAGGGCGGCGTCGGGGAAGATGACGGTGCCCATGTCGCGTCCGTCGGCGACCAGGCCTGGCAGTTGGCGAAAACTGTGCTGCAAGGCGATCAAAGCCTGGCGTACCTTGGGCAGGACGGACACTTGGGAGGCCTTCATGCCGGCCTCTTCGGTGCGAATGGCCTCACTGACCTCAAGACCGTTCAAGAACACCTGGTCCTGGCTGAACCGGATGGACAGAGCCGGGATCAAGTCGGCGATGGCCTGCTCATGAGCGGGCTCCAGCGCCAAACCCGCCTGCGCCGCCGCCAGCGCCGTGATCCGGTACAGCGAGCCGGAATCGAGCAAATGGTAGCCCAGCGTCTTGGCCAGGACACCCGCCAAGGTGCCTTTACCCGACGCGGTCGGGCCATCGACACAAAGCACGGGAATGGCCGAGGTCGAGGTTTGCGCGAGCGAGAACAGCGCTTCAAAATAGTCGGGAAAGGTCTTGGCCACGCATTTGGGGTCAACGATGCGCACCGGCAGAGCGGCCGGGTTGAAGGCAGCGAGTGAAAAACACATCGCCATGCGATGGTCGTCGTAGGTGTGGATGCTGGCGGCGCGCCAGTCGGCGGCCGTGGCGGGCGGCGTCACGCGAATGAAGTCAGCGCCTTCTTCGACGGTGGCGCCGAGCTTGCGCAACTCGCAGGCCATGGCTGCAATGCGGTCGGTTTCCTTGACGCGCCAGCTGGCAATGTTGCGCAAGGTGGTGCTGCCCTGGGCATACAAGGCCATCAGGCCAAGCGTCATGGCGGCGTCCGGGATGTGGTTGCAGTCCAGGTCAATGGCTTTGAGCGGCCAGCTGCCGCGTGACACCTGCAGCCAATTCGGGCCGCTCTGGACCTGCGCGCCCATCATCTGCGCGGCTTGGATGAAACGGATGTCACCCTGGATGGAGTCGGCGCCTACTCCTTCAATTCTTAAATAGTTTTGGCAAACCCCCAAGTCCAGGCCTCTAGCCCCCGTCGCTATTGCGCCAGCAGCTATAAAATAGCTAGCAGATGAGGCGTCGGCCTCGACGTGCAAAGTGCCCGGGGATTGGAACTGGCTGGCGGCGGGAATGGTGAAGCGCTGCCAGCCATCGCGGACCACCCGCACGCCAAAGCGCGCCAGCAAATTAAGCGTGATTTCAATGTAAGGGCGTGATATCAGTTCGCCCACCACCTCAATCACAATATCGTGGGTCGCAGCCACCAAAGGCAGCGCCATCAACAGGGCCGTGAGAAACTGGCTTGACACATCGCCGCGTACCCGGATCGGTGCCTCCAGCGTCAGGCGGGGTTGACCAATGCGCAGCGGCGGAAAGCCGTCTTGCCCCAGGTAATCGATGTGGCAACCGATTTGGCGCAGTGCGTCGACCAGGTCGCCAATCGGGCGTTCGTGCATGCGCGGCACACCGCGCAGTTCAAAGTCGCCGCCCAGAACGGCCAACGCGGCGGTGAGCGGGCGGATCGCGGTGCCGGCATTGCCCATGAACAGCGCCGCTTGCCGGTGCCCGAGTTGGCCCGCCAGACCGTCAATCACCACGGTGCTGCCCGATTGCCGCACCCCACAGCCCAGCGCGCGCAAGGCATCCAACATGACGCGGGTGTCGTCAGAGTCGAGCAGATCGTGCAGCGTGGTGCTGCCCGCGCTCAGGGCCGACAGCAACAGCACGCGGTTGGAGATGCTCTTGGAACCCGGCAGCACCACCGTGCCGCCGACCCCGATGAGGGGCGGGATATCAAGAAACGCGGTGGAAAACATTATTTTTGCTGTTGCGCCATGCGCCAATGGGCGCGGGTCCGACTGGCTTGTTCAATCAAGCCTTCCAGGGCGTCGCCGTTGCCACTTGAGATCATGAGCTCAAGAGCCTGCAGGTTGCGCTGGAAAATTTTGGTTTGCGCCAGCAGTTCTTCACGGTTGGAGATCATGATGTCGCGCCACACCTTGGCGTCACTGGCGGCAATGCGCGTGAAGTCGCGAAAGCCCGGCCCCGCCAGCGACAGGTAGTCTTTGCCTTGCGGCTGGCCCGAGATGGCGTTCA
>JANYHL010000010.1 GCA_025359085.1 Gammaproteobacteria bacterium | reverse complement strand
CCCTGACTTTCATGCCCAAGCCAATCGTCGGCGACAATGGCAGCGGCATGCATGTGCATCAATCGCTGCAAAAAGACGGCAAGGCGCTGTTCGCAGGCGATAAGTACGGCGGCCTGTCCGACATCGCCCTGTACTACATCGGCGGCATCATCAAGCACGCCCGCGCCCTCAACGCCATCACCAACCCCGGCACCAACAGCTACAAGCGTCTGGTGCCCGGCTTTGAGGCACCGGTGAAACTGGCTTATTCGGCCAAGAATCGCTCGGCTTCGATCCGTA
This sequence comes from Gammaproteobacteria bacterium, assembly GCA_025359085.1. Taxonomy (GTDB): domain Bacteria; phylum Pseudomonadota; class Gammaproteobacteria; order Burkholderiales; family Burkholderiaceae_C; genus Rhodoferax. The sequence continues at coordinate 28,079 of JANYHL010000010.1, read as the reverse complement.
TTCCGTACGTCGCCAACCCCAAGGGCCGCCGCATCGAAGCGCGTTTCCCTGATCCGCTGATGAACCCGTACCTGGGCTTCTCGGCCTTGATGATGGCGGGTCTGGATGGCGTGGAAAACAAGATCCACCCGGGCGAAGCCGCCACCAAGGACCTGTACCATCTGCCGCCCGAAGAAAACGCCAAGATTCCGACCGTTTGCCACAGTCTGGACCAGGCGCTGGACTGCCTGAACGCGGACCGCAGCTTCCTGACCAAGGGCGGCGTTTTCAGCGACAGCCTGCTCGATGCCTACATTGAGCTCAAGATGGGCGAGGTCACGCGCTTGCGCATGGCGACGCATCCGATCGAGTTTGACATGTACTATTCGCTGTAAACGTTACAGTTTGTCGCCAAAAAGGACGGCTACGGTCGTCCTTTTTTATTTGTACGGTTTGAACTTTCTGCACTTCATAAGTAACTGACGCATACTGGCAACTTCATCCAGGCCTCTTTTTCTGGCGTGGAAAACTTATGAACCCTGTTTTATTGATTCCCCTGCTCATTTCCTTGGCCGCTGGTGTTTTTTCGGCCAACAGCCTGGCGCAAGAACGCATTTACCGCTGCGGCAACGAATACACCAACACGGTGCCTGATGCCAAGTCACGCGGCTGCAAGCTCGTGGAAGGCGGCAACGTCACCGTGGTGCAAGGCACGCGCCCAAATGCCAGTCAGCCCAAACAGGCCACGGCAGCGCCACAAAGTGGGTCGGCCACGGGTCAGCGGATCGATGCCGCCGATCAAAAATCGCGCGATTCGGATGCACGCCGCATTCTGGAAGAAGAGTTGAAAAAAACCCAGGCCCGTCACGATGAGTTGCTGCGGGAATACAACAACGGCGAGCCGGAAAAGCAAGGCAGCGAGGCACGCAATCACCAGAAGTACCTGGACCGGGTGGCAGAACTCAAAGCCAGTCTGGCCCGCAACGAGAGCGACATGGCCGGTATTCGCCGGGAAATCGGACGACTCGGCGCGACCCCCGCGCCTGCGGCAAAATAGGCCGCTTGAACAAGCCTGACCCCACCCTCTCTGCCCTTTGCCTGGCGCCCAGCGCCGCGGCGACACTGCGCTTCCAGGCATTTGACCTGCTCGCCACGCTGGTGGCGGTGGTGCACAGCGATGGCACGGTCCTGTTTGCCAATGCCGCACTGGAAGATGCCCGCGGCATGTCACGTCGCACGATTGTGGGTTCTTGCTTCCCGGACAGCTTTACCGAGCCGAGCCGACTCCAACAGGCTTTGCACAGCGCCGATGACAATGAATATGCCGCTTTGCGTTATGACACCTGGCTCAAGCGGGTGAACCATGAAGCGCTGCCCGTGCATGTGATCGTGGCACAAACTGAAGTAGCCGATGAAATGGTGGTCGAGTTGCTGCCGCTGGAGCAGCAGGCGCGCCAGGACCGGGAGGAACGCCTGGCCGAACAGGCGCAGGCCAACAAGGAGCTGATTCGCAATCTGGCGCACGAGATCAAGAACCCGCTGGGCGGCATTCGCGGGGCGGCGCAGTTGCTGGAGCTCGAAATGGGCTCGGCTGAACTCACCGAGTACACCCAGGTCATCATCCACGAGGCGGATCGCCTGCAAACGCTGGTGGACCGGCTGCTGGCACCGCACCGGCGCCCGCATCTGGTGGGGGACGTCAACATCCATGAGGTCTGCGAGCATGTGCGGCTACTCCTGTCAGCCGAGTTCCCCCGGGGCCTGCGCGTGGTGCGCGACTTTGACACCTCGATTCCGGAGTTTCGGGGCGACCGCGAGCAGCTCATTCAGACCGTGCTGAACATTGCGCACAACGCCTGCCAGGCGCTGGCAGCGCAGATCGCACAAGGAGACGCCTGCCTGACTTTTCGCACCCGAATCGCGCGGCAAATCACTTTTGGCAAACAGCGCTACCGGTTGGCACTGGAATTGCATGTGATTGACAACGGGCCGGGTGTACCAGACTCGATCAAAGACCGAATTTTCTATCCCCTGGTGTCGGGTCGGGAAGGCGGTTCGGGGCTGGGACTGACATTGGCGCAAACCTTTGTCCAGCACCACCATGGTTTGATCGAGTGCGACAGTGTGCCGGGCTGCACGGATTTCAAGATATTGATTCCTCTTCCTTAAACAGTGGGAGAGCCAGTTGGTTCGCGATCTGGCGCTGCGCACTGTCCCACCAACTTTTATTAAATGAAGGTGACAAAAAATATGAAGCCGATTTGGATCGTAGATGATGACCAGTCCATCCGCTTCGTACTGGAGAAGGCGTTGCTGCGGGAGAACCTGCCCACCCGCAGTTTTACCCATCCGCGCGAGGTGCTAAGCGCGCTGGGTGACTGCACCGACGACAACGCGCCGCAGGTTCTGGTGAGCGACATTCGCATGCCGGGCGGTTCGGGTTTGGATCTACTGGACAAGGTCAAGGAAAAATTCCCCGCGTTGCCGGTGATCATCATGACCGCGTACTCCGACTTGGACAGCGCGGTGTCCGCCTTTCAGGGTGGCGCGTTTGAATATCTGCCCAAGCCGTTTGACGTGCCCAAGGCGGTGGAGCTGATTCGCCGCGCGGTGGAAGAAAGCCAGCGCGAGGAAGTAACGGAAACCCAGATGGTAGAAGCGCCCGAGATGCTGGGCCAGGCGCCGGCCATGCAGGACGTGTTTCGCGCCATTGGCCGTTTGAGCCAGAGCAATGTCACGGTCATGATCACCGGCGAGTCCGGTTCCGGCAAGGAGCTGGTGGCGCGGGCGCTGCACAAGCACTCGCCGCGCGCCAAGGGGCCGTTTGTGGCGATCAACACGGCGGCCATCCCGAAAGACTTGCTGGAGTCCGAGTTGTTCGGCCACGAGCGCGGCGCCTTCACCGGCGCGCAGGCCATGCGCCGGGGCCGCTTTGAACAGGCTGACGGTGGCACGCTCTTTCTGGATGAAATCGGCGACATGCCGTTTGACCTGCAAACCCGCTTGCTGCGAGTCTTGAGCGACGGTCATTTCTACCGCGTGGGGGGTCACAGCGCCGTCAAAACCAATGTGCGCGTGATTGCCGCCACGCACCAGAACCTGGAGCAGCGCGTCAAGGAGGGGGGGTTCCGCGAAGACTTGTTTCACCGCCTCAACGTCATCCGCCTGCGCCTTCCCGCGCTGCGCGAACGCAAGGAAGACATTGCGGTACTGACGCGCCACTTTTTGCAGCAAAGTGCCGCGCAGTTGGGCGGCGAGCCCAAGAGAATTTCAGAAGCGGCACTGGCGTGGCTCGGAAACTTTGCCTTTCCCGGCAATGTGCGGCAGCTTGAAAACATCTGCCATTGGCTGACCGTGATGGCTCCCGCGCAGGTGATCGAACCAAAAGACTTGCCGCCGGAAGTGGGCGTGATGGCGGCCAGCCCGGGTGAGGCCAGCGCCGCGCCGTCTGAATCCGCAGCCCGGCTGATGTCGGCCCCGCAACCCTACCCCGCCGAGTCGTCAACGGTATCGGCCACGGCACGCCCTGAGCCGACACCCAGCCACGAGTCGGCTGCCATGGCCCTAGCGCAGACCGGCGGCGCAAGTGAAGGGGTCGGGGCCGCCTGGGAGTTGGGGCTTGAAGCCGAAGCCCTGGCTTTGCTGGCGAGTGGCCGCAACGATGTATGGGACGCATTGACGCAGCGTTTTGAGTCGCGTTTGATTCTGGCCGCGCTGGCCACCTCCCGTGGCCGCAGGATCGAAGCGGCCCAAAAACTGGGGATCGGTCGCAACACCATCACGCGCAAGATTCAGGAGCTTGGTTTGGAGTGAATTTGGCTGTAGCCCCCGTGCAGATTGCGTGGATAGCTATTAAATTAATTATAAATTTCTTGGCTTTTTAGGCTGTGTCTTTTGGGACGGTGTTTTTCAAAGGTATTTTTCCCCCACTCACTCCCCCCGCCCTCTCCCGCCCCGCCGGGCGGAAGAGGGAGCCAACCGCCACATTTGGCCGCGTCTTTGAAGGCGGGACGTACACGCGCCACTTGGCGTTGGGGCAGCGCTTGAGCTGCTTGAGCTGTTTAACCTGACTTTTGGTTTTCGCGCTTTCTGGTTTCTTTCCGTCTTTTCCCAATGCGGCGTGGAATTTGGCTATGGCGACCGGTCGCTGCGTTGCCTTTGCTTTGAGGTCAACGCGCTGCGGCGCACAGAGTTCCCGCCTTTAAACACGCGGCCAAATGAAGCCCCCCTCTTTCGCCCGGCGGGGCGAGAGAGGGGTTGGGGGAGTGAGTGGGGGAAAAATAGCAGAAGAATTGAGCACATCCCAACTCTATCAACAAATCAAAGAAATTATGCCTTTCGGCCTTCCAGCTCCGGGCCAGCCTGAATAGGCCGCTATCAATATAAATATCGGTCAGGCTTTCGTAACGTCCGCCAGCGTCACCACCACCGGCGCGTGATCGCTGGGCCGTTCGTTCTTGCGCGGCGCCTTGTCAATCACACAGTCCGTCACCCAAGGTTTGAGCGCGTCGCTGACCAGAATGTGGTCAATGCGCAGCCCCTGATTTCGGCGAAAGGCGGCGTTGCGGTAGTCCCACCACGAATAGCTTTTAGCCGGCTGCTCGAGCAGGCGGTAAGCGTCGTGCAGGCCCAGCGCGATCAGGGCGCGCAAGTGATAGCGCTCTTCTTCGGTGCAATGGATGGTGTCTTTCAGACCGACCGGGTCCCACACATCGGCATCGTCGAAGGTGATGTTGTAGTCGCCCATCAGCACCAGTTGGGGGTATTTGACCAGCTCGGTGCGAACCCAGTCGCGCAGGCCCTTGAGCCACGCCATCTTGTACTCAAATTTATCGGAGCCCGGTTCCTGGCCATTGGGGAAATAGGCGCCGATAACCCGCACGCCGTTGACCTCGGCGCTGATTGAGCGCGCCATCTCGTCGTCAAAGCCGGGGATGTTTTTCACCACGTCGCTGGCGGCTGTGCGTGAGAGCAGCGCGACGCCGTTGTAGGTTTTCTGGCCAAAGCACTGGGCCGCATAGCCGACTTGCGTGAAGGCGTCAAACGGGAACTTGTCGTCAGTGAGCTTGAGCTCTTGCAGCGCCAGCACATCGACCGGATTGGCCGCCAGCCAGTCCAGCACCTGGGGCAAACGTACCGTCAGCGAGTTCACGTTCCAGCTTGCAAGTTTCATGGTTAAATCGGGCTGCAGACCGGATCCTGTATGCGTAGATAGCTATTAAATATGTAGCGCCGCCAAGGCACCCACGATGACGCCGACGGCACCGGCGCCAAACATGGCGTACTCCAACCACCTCTTCTTCGTCAGCAGAGAAATCGCCGCCAGGGCAATGCATATCTGCAGCACCGTGGTGGACTGCGCCCAGCGGTGGTGCTGGTGCATCTGCTCATCGCTTTGCTGGTCCCAGTGCGTGGCGTCAAGCTCGATTTTGTCAGCCACCAGCTTAATGTCGTTCTTTTCCTTCTCGTAGCGGTCTATCTTGGCCTGGTAGCTCGCCTTTTTATCCTCCGGCGCCAAGTCACGCGCCAATTCAGCCAGTGACTGCTTGGTGCTCTTGGCCTGGAAGAAATTCCATTGGTTGGAGGCTTCCGTTTTTTTGATGGCGGCGTTGTTCTTGTACAGACCGGCATTGGCTTGCGTGGCGCCGCCCATGTAACCAAAAATAGCGCCCACCGTGGCGATGATGGCGGTAAACAAGGCGATCTGGTTGATCATGCCGCCATGATCTGCGTCATGGCTGCCCGCTTGGGCGTGTTCCAACTCGTGATCATGCGGGCCGTGCACGTGAAATCCATTGTCAGACATTTCAATCTCCTGTATTTTTGCAATAGGTCACAAAACTAAAATTCAGTCCGGTGGGTGAGGTCTGTCGCTCGCGATCAGTCTCCACCCACTCCGGACCAAACGACGGGAAAAACGCATCGCCTTCAAAATCTGCCTCAATCTCGGTCACCACCGCCGCGTCGGCCAGCGCCAGGGCCTGCGCATAGAGCTCGGCACCGCCAATCACCCAGGCGGTGCTGTCGGGCGGGCACAGAGCACAGGCTTCGGGCACGGAATGGGCGACGCACGCGCCATCGGCATGCCAATCGGCTTGCCGTGTCACCACAATATTGAATCGCCCCGGCAGGGGGCGAAACTTGGGCGGCAAGGACTCCCAGGTCTTGCGCCCCATGATCACCGGCGAGCCCATGGTGACGCGCTTGAAATGGGCCATGTCTTGCGGCAAATGCCAGGGCAGCGTGTTGTGCCGGCCAATCACGCCGTTGCGTGCGCGCGCCAAAATAAGCTTGAGTTTCATACGGATGGTTTGGGTTGACGGGGAGGAATCAGCACGGCGGCGATGGCGGCCATGACGCACAGCGCCGCGACAAAATCTTGCCAGTGCGGCCATTCGCCCACGATCAGGGTGGCACTCAGGGTGCCGACCAGCGGCACCGCCATGATGCTCATCGCGCTGGTGGCGGGCGGCAGGTGGCGCGCCAGACCGGACCAGATGGTTTGAGCAAAACCGTAGTTGATCAGCGCGCCGTAGACCAGACTGCCCCACATCAGCCCCGAGAACTGCCAGGTCGGCCAAGGTTCATTGAGGGCCGCGATGACCCAGAGGCAGGCGCTGGTCAGAATCATCATCCACACCGTCAAGGTTTCCACCGGCAGCGTGAGGCGAGCACGGCGCAGCATCAGGGTGCCCGTGGCCCAGCACAGGGCCGCGAGCTCCATCCAGACGATGCCCAGCGGTCGGCCGGACAGAGCTGTGAACTCGTTGAAGGTCAACAGGGTGATGGCCAGCGCCACCGCGGCCGCTGCTAACGCCACGCGGCGAGTCAGCCGCTCCCCCAAAAACAGCACGCCCAGCAGCACCGTCCAGATCGGCATGGTGAAACCCAAAATGGCGGCGCGTCCACTGGCCAGCTCCTTCACGCCCAAAATGGCCAGGGTGTGCCAGCCCAGCATGTTGGGCAGGCCGAGCGCCACGACAGATCGCCACTCACGGCCTTGCGGCAACATGCGCACCCCCTTGAACCGGTAAAAGCTATAGAGCCAAAGTGCGCCAAAAGTCATGGTGAGCGCGCGAAAGTACAGCGGCGAGAGTTCGCGCAATGAGTATTTCATCATCGGCCAGTTGATGCCCCACATCAGCGTGAGCGCCAACAGGCTCCAAAGCTGGCGGCGGCTGATCACACCGCCACCGGGGCCTTGATGGCGGGGTGGCACTGGTAACCCAGCACCTCAAAGTCCTCATACGCGTAGTCGAAGATCGACTCAGGCTGACGTTTGATGTTCAGCGTGGGGTAGGCCAGGGGCGCGCGACTCAGTTGCAGTGCCACCTGCTCGGCGTGGTTGCTGTAGATATGGCAGTCACCGCCGGTCCAGATGAAGTCGCCGACGTCCAGCTCGCACTGCTGCGCCACCATGTGGGTCAAGAGCGCGTAGCTGGCAATGTTGAAGGGCACGCCCAGAAAAAGGTCGGCGCTGCGCTGATAAAGCTGGCAGCTCAATTTGCCTTTGCCGCCGGGGGTTTGCGCTGGCGCCACGTAAAACTGGAAGAAGGCGTGACACGGAATCAGTGCCATCTTGTCGAGCTCGGCCACGTTCCAGCTGCTCACAATGATGCGGCGCGAGTCGGGGTTGTTCCTGAGCGTCTTGATGGCTTCGGCCATCTGGTCGATGTGGCCGCCGTCGGGTGTCGGCCAACTGCGCCACTGCACACCGTAGACCGGGCCGAGGTCACCGTCGGGGCGGGCCCATTCGTCCCAGATGGTGCAGCCGCGTTCCTGCAACCACTTGACGTTCGAATCCCCGCGCAAAAACCACAGCAATTCCAGCACGATGGCCTTGAGGAACACCTTTTTGGTGGTGACCAGCGGAAAGCCCTCGTTCAAATCGAACCGCATCTGATAGCCAAACACGCTGGTGGTGCCGGTGCCGGTGCGGTCGGCCTTGACCACGCCGTGGGTCGAAACATGGCGCAAGAAGTCTTCGTATTGGGAGCGGATGGGCTGGAGTGGTGTTTGCTGTGGCATTTTTTAAGTAGTGATCAACAGTCGGGTCAGGCGGCCGTCAAACCGCTTTGGAAATGCAAGCCAGTGATTATTTTAGGCGTCGCTGGCGCATGCCGGATGGCTTGACGTTGAAGGCTCAGAGACGCACCACCCGCCCCGGATTCATCAAATTTTGCGGGTCCAAGGCCTGCTTGATGGCACGCATCATGGCCAGGGCGACGGGGGATTTGTAGTGCGCCAGATGATCAACCTTCAAGCTGCCGACGCCATGTTCGGCCGAGATGGAACCGCCAAAAGCTTGCACCGAGTCAAACACCAGGGTATTGACATGCGCCTCATGGTTGAGCAAAAAATCAGCGGCATCCACACCCTTTGGTGCCTGCACGTTGTAGTGCAGATTGCCGTCGCCCAGGTGGCCAAAATTGACCAGGCGCACGCCGGGAATGGCTTGCCGCAGCAAGGCATCGGTAGCGCGCACAAAGTCGGGAATGCGTGAGACCGGCAAGGAGATGTCGTGTTTGATGTTCAGCCCCTCCAGCGTTTGCGCCAGCGGGATGCTTTCACGCACATGCCACAGTTGCTTCGCCTGCGCCAGGGTCTCGCTCACCACCGCATCGGTGACGCAGCCCTGCTCGAGCGCGGTTTCCAGCAGGCGTTCGAACTGCGCGTGCGCATGGACTTCGGATTCATGATCCGAGTTCTCCAGCAACACGCAAAATGGCGTATCCAGATGCAGCGGCACCCGCAGTTGCGGGAAGTGCTTGGCGACCAGGCTCAAGGCAAATTGCCCCATCGCCTCGAAGCCCGTCAGCCCCGCGCCCAGGTGCCGGTGCGCCAGCCCCAACAAAGTGACCGCCGCTTCCAGTGACGGCACCGCGGCCCAGGCGGTCAGCTGGGCCGCGGGCAGCGGATACAGCTTCAGCGTGGCGGCAGTGATGATGCCCAGCGTGCCTTCCGAGCCAATCATCAAATCTCGCAGGTCATAGCCGGTATTGTCTTTGCGCAGGCCGGAGAGACCCTGCCACACCTCGCCCTGCGCGGTGACCACTTCCAAGCCCAGGCACAGATCGCGCGCATTGCCATAACGCACGACCTGGGTGCCGCCAGCGTTGCTGCCCAGGTTGCCGCCGATGGTGCAGGTGCCCTCGGCGGCCAGGCTCAGCGGAAACAGCAAATTTGCCTCCTCGGCACACACCTGAAGGTTTTGCAGGATGCAACCCGCCTCGACCGTCATGGTCAGGTTGTCGGCGTCGAGGCTGCGCACGGTGTTCATGCGTTGCAGGCTCAGCACAATCTGGTGGCCGCTGGCATCGGGGGTGGCGCCCACGGCCAGACTGGTGTTGCCCCCCTGCGGCACGATGCTGACATCGCACGACGGGTGTGCTTGCCGAAAGGCCGCGCAGGCTTGGACCACCTGCGCCACCTCCTGCGTGGCAGCGGGCCGCACCACCGCCAGGGCCTTGCCGTGCGAGCGCTTGCGCCAGTCCTGCTCCCAGGCGGTCAGGTCACCCTCGGTGAAAACGTGCGCAGCGCCGACGATGTGGCGCAGCTCATCAAGCAATATTTGCATGTCGTTGATCTTTCAAGGATGCGGCATTCAGGCGCAGCCGAACGTGCAGCGCGCAGGCGGTGAACAGCGTCAAACACAGGGCCACTTCGAGCATGGCCAGATAGTTGCCCGGTGCTTTGTCACTGTAAGCGCGCACCACGCCCTCGGTGAAATACAGCCACACCATCAGACTGACCCAGCGGTAGGTGTACATGCGGTTTTTCAACAAACCAGCCAGCGGCAGGCACAACGGTAATACTTTGAACGCCAGCCACGAGCCGCCTGGGCGAAGCGGAGCCAGCCACAGTTCCCACGTCAATCCCAGCACGATCAGCCCCAGCAAGCTGCCCACGGCCAGCAGACGGGTGGTGCGCACCGGTACCGAGGCGCTGTTTTGTTCTTTGTTCATGGACGACTTTATTGAAGTGGCATCATAGCGGCCATGCAAATGCCCCCTCCCCGACCCGCCCTATCGCCCCTGAGCTGGCCGCAACGTCTTGAAGTTTTATTCAAAGACGTGTCTAACTTCCCCTGGAAGAGCACCGCCCGCACCCTGCGCGCGCGCTTCTCGGAAGACCGCCTGGGCCTGACGGCGAGCAGCTTGACTTTCACCACCATCATGGCGTTGGTACCTTTTGTCACGGTGGCGCTGGCCGTTTTTACCGCCTTCCCGATGTTTGCCAAGCTGCAGGGCGTGCTGCAGCAGTGGTTGATCGCGAGCTTGATTCCGGACAACATCGCGCGCCAGGTGCTGGGCTACCTGACCCAGTTTGCCGGGCAAGCCAGCAAATTGGGGAGCGCCGGGATTGCCCTGTTGCTGGTCACGGCGGTGGCGCTGATATTGACCATTGATCACACGCTCAACAGCATCTGGCGGGTGCGCACCCGCCGCCCCCTCGGCCAGCGCGTGTTGGTGTATTGGGCCGCCCTGACCTTGGGTCCGCTGGTACTGGGTGTCAGCCTGAGCATCACGTCTTACGCCATCTCCGCCTCCAAAGGCGTGGTCGGCGTCATGCCAGGTGGGGTGCAATTGCTGCTGGATATTTTGCAGTTTTTTCTGATAGCCGGGGGCATGGCCGGGATGTACCACTTTGTACCCCATACCTGGGTGAAATGGTGTCACGCCTGGGCCGGCGGCCTGTTTGTATCGGCCGGCATTGAGATGGCCAAAAAGTTGCTGGCCTTGTATCTGGGCAAGGTGCCCACCTACTCGGTGCTGTACGGTGCCTTTGCCACCGTGCCGATCCTGCTGATCTGGATTTACGTGGCCTGGGTGATCGTGCTGCTGGGCGCTGTCATTGCCGCCTACCTGCCCAGCTTGCTCTCAGGCATACAACACCGCGGCCGCTCGCATGGTTTGCAGTTTCAGTTGGCACTGGAGACGCTGCAGCAGTTGGACCGGGTCCGCGCCATGGATGAGAAAGGCCTGACGACGGATCAGCTCTCGCTGCGGCTGCGGGTCGACGCGCTGCAACTGGAGCCGGTGCTGGAAACCTTGTCTGAGCTGGACTGGATCGGCTTGCTCAATGAAGAGTTCCAGGGTGAAGCAGCGCGCTATGTCATATTGGCAAATCCCGACACCACCGCACTGGCACCGCTGCTTGACACCCTCTTGTTGCACCAGGAGGAAAGCACCCTGAATTTATGGCAAAACGGCCGCTGGCCCGCGCTATTATTGCGTGAAGCGCTATGAATTTTTAAACTTCTTGAATGCGACTGGAGATGAATGAGTGGATGCCGATTGCGCTTGCCCCAGGGCTGACAGCGGTGCAAAAGGCAGGCAGAAGAGGCGCCAAAAGAGGACAGCGCTTGGAGAGACTTTCCTACATCGGAAAGCGAACATCATGGTTAGCATGAAAACTTCGTTGAAACCCTACCGAGGAGTCTTGCCATGAGCGTCGCTAAAGTCATTGAAGTCAGTGCTACCAGCAAAATCAGTTTTGAGGATGCCATCAACCAAGGCATCGCCCGTGCTTGCGATACCGTCTCCAACGTACGCGGCGCGTGGATCAAGGAACAAAAAGTCTCGGTTGAAGACGGTCGCATCACGGCCTATCGGGTCAACATGCAGGTTACCTTTGTGCTCGGCGGCGACAAATAGTCATTCACACCGCCACGCAGCTCACAATTTCAAAAACCCGAGCAGTGCCGCCAGCATCGGCTCGGGCGTATCTATCATCTGATGGTGGCCGCCGGGCAGGTAGACCACTTGAGCTTTTGACGCTTTTTTGATCAGGCGCTTGCGCCGCTTGGGGTGGCGTCATGTGATCGACACTGCCCAGCACAAACAGCACCGGGCATGGGTTTCCTTTGTGCTTTCCGAGGTGGGTTCTTATTATCCAGTCAGTCTCGATGCGACGGGAGCTTCGCCGCTCTGGGATAATCCATGCCATGAGCGGCAACACCTTCGGCAAACTATTCGCAGTCACCAACTTTGGTGAATCCCACGGCCCGGCCATTGGCTGCGTGATTGATGGCTGCCCGCCCGGCATGGCCCTGGGCGAGGCCGACATCCAGCCCGATCTGGATCGGCGCCGCCCCGGCACCTCCAAGTTCGTCACCCAGCGCAACGAGCCCGACGCGGTCGAAATTTTGTCCGGCGTCTATGAAGGAAAAACCACCGGCACACCGATCTGCCTGCTGATCAAAAACACCGACCAGCGCAGCAAGGACTACGGCAACATCCTGCAGACTTTTCGGCCCGGCCACGCCGACTACACCTATTTTCAGAAATACGGCCTGCGCGACCCACGCGGTGGCGGACGCTCTTCCGCGCGCCTGACGGCGCCGATGGTGGCCGCCGGTGCGGTGGCGAAGAAATGGCTGGCCGAGCACTACGGCACGGTGTTTAGGGGCTGCATGACACAGATCGGCGAGTTGCCGATTCCTTTTGAGTCGTGGGATTTCGTCCCCGACAACCCGTTTTTTGCACCGAGTGCCGACGTGTCTGCGCTGGCAAGCTACTTGGAGGCCCTGCGCAAGGCCGGTGACTCCTGCGGCGCGCGTATTCGCGTCTCGGCGTCCAACGTGCCGGTGGGGCTGGGCGAACCGCTGTTTGACAAGATGGACGCTGACATTGCCTACGCCATGATGGGTATCAATGCCGTCAAGGGCGTGGAAATTGGCGCCGGTTTTGCCAGCGTGGCCCAACGCGGCAGCACGCATGGCGACTCACTCTCACCCCAGGGTTTTAAATCCAACAATGCGGGCGGCGTGCTGGGTGGAATCAGCAGCGGGCAAGACCTGGAGGTATCGATTGCCATCAAACCCGCCAGTTCGATCCTGATGCCGCGCGAGTCGATTGACATCGCGGGCAATGCCACCGAGGTCATCACCAAAGGCCGCCACGACCCCTGTGTCGGCATTCGGGCGACGCCGATTGCCGAGGCCATGCTGGCGCTGGTGGTGATGGAGCATGCACTACGCCATCGGGCTCAGTGCGGTGATGTGGCCGTTCATTTGAAGCCGATCAAAGCGTCGATTTAACACGGCGGTAGCTGACCATGCGGGTGCGCGATGCGCGCATGGCCGACCGGAGTTATGCCTTCTTGGCGTAAGCGCTGCACCAACCCTTGGCCGCCACTTGCTTGCCAGCGAACAGCGGACAAGGGCCCGAGGCGAGGCCCGCTTTACCTTGGTACAAGGCACAATTGCCGCACTGTTGTCCAGCCGCAAATTTTGGAAATTTGGCCTTGTCCGCCTTGGCGGCATCTGCCACATAGCCCAGCGCCTTGGCTTGGGCGTCGGTTTCAGCAACCATGGGAAGGTCAGCGGCCATGGCGCTGGCGCCGACCAGAGCGCTGGCGCCCGCACTGAGTTGAGCAATAAATTCGCGACGGTTACGCATGGGATGTTTCCTAAGTAGTTAAGTATGAGCCAAGCGCTGCACCTTGGTCGGCGGCAACGTTGAGAACGTCGCGATTCTATCGATTAAGCGCCTTTGAGCTACCCGCGCGCACGCCAATGCCCTTATCAACCGGGGCTTGTCCCGCAAACACAGAAGCCGCCTGCAGGCGGCTTCTGTCACACGGCACCGCAGCTTACTTGCTACCAGGCACCTTGCCTTCAACGCCCTTGACGAAGAAGCTCAAGCCGCTGAGAAACTTGTCGTCCGCCACTGTATCCTTGGCGACCTGCACTTTACCGGTGTTATCCAGAATCGGACCTTTCCAGATGGCGAAGCTGCCGTCCGCCAAGCCCTTCTTGACCTCTTGCACGCGCGCTTTGGTCTCAGCGGGCACGTCTTCGGCGATCGACACGAGATCAATCGCGCCTTCTTTCACGCCCCACCAGGAATGACCGCCACCCGCCCATGTGCCTGCCAGCGCTTCCTTGGTCGCCTTGATGTAATACGGGCCCCAGTTGATCACGGCAGACGCCAGATGCGCTTTCGGGCCATAAGCGGTCATGTCGGAGTCCCAACCAAACGCGCGCTTGCCTTTGGCCTCGGCGGTCTTGAGCACGGCCGGTGAATCGGTGTTCTGGAACAGCACGTCGGCGCCGCCATTGATCAGGCTGGTGGCGGCTTCGGTTTCTTTCGGCGGGTCAAACCAGCCATTCACCCACACCACTTTGGTCTTGACCTTGGGGTTGCTGCTTTGCGCACCGAGTGTGAAGCTGTTGATGTTGCGGATCACCTCCGGAATGGGGATGGAAGCGACCACGCCCAGGGTGTTGCTCTTGGTCATCTTGCCGGCAATCACACCCGCCATGTAAGCACCCTCGTAGGTGCGGCTGTCATAGGTGCGCATGTTGTCGGCTTGCTTGTAGCCCGTGGCATGTTCAAACTTGACGCCTTTGTTGTCAGCCGCCACTTTGAGCATCGGTTCCATGTAGCCAAAGGTGGTGCCAAAAATCAGTTTGTTGCCCTGCCCGGCCAGGTCGCGCAGCACGCGTTCGGCATCAGCAGACTCGGGCACATTCTCAACAAACGAGGTCTTGATCTTGTCGCCGAACTCGGCTTCCAGCGCCTTGCGGCCGTTGTCATGGGCAAACGTCCAGCCGCCGTCACCCACCGGACCGACATAGGCAAACGCAATATTCAAGGGCTCAGGCTTGGGCGCCGGCGCCGGGGCCGAGGCAAGCGGCGCAGGGGAAGGGGCAGGCGCGGCTTCTTCCTTTTTGCCGCAGCCCACCAGCGCAGCCGAAGCCACGGCGGTGAGTGCAGCGAATCTTAAAAGCGAACGTTTTTGCAGATCGGTCATGTCAATTCTTTCTTCAGTGAAGTGTGTGACGGGTTAAAAAAGTCCAATTATGAACCGGAGAACATCAGGAATCCGGGTAGAACGGCTTGCCAATCGAGGTCGGCATGTTGATGCGAATCCACTGCGGATTGCGTGAGATCAGCGCCAGCACCAGAATGGTGGACAGATACGGCAGCATGGTCAGGACCTGGCTGGGAACCTCTACCCCAATCCCCTGCAAGTGAAACTGCAACATGGTCACGCCACCAAACAGGTACGCCCCCAGCAGCACACGCGCCGGGCGCCAGGTCGCAAACGTGGTCAAGGCCAAGGCAATCCAGCCTTTACCGGCCACCATGCCCTCCACCCACAGCGGGGTGTACACAATCGACACGTAGGCACCGGCCAGGCCGCACAAGGCGCCGCCCGCCACCACCGCCATCAGCCGGATACGGCGCACCGGATAGCCCAGTGCGTGCGCCGATTCCGGGTTTTCTCCAACACTGCGCAAAATCAGGCCCGCGCGGGTGCGGTACAAAAACCAGATCAGGCCCAACGCAAAAAGAGCACTCAGGTACACCAGCGGATGGTGGCGAAACAAAGCGGGGCCGAACCAGGGAATATCCGCGAGGTAAGGAATGGCAAAGCTAGGGCGCGCTGGAATTTTTTCCTGCACGTAACCGATACCCACAAAAGCAGAAAAACCAGCGCCAAACAAGCTCACCGCCAGACCGGTGGCGTATTGGTTGGTATTGAGCCAGATCACCAGCCCCCCAAAAACCAGGGCCAGCAAAGCACCCACCCCCATGCCGGCGGCAAAACCCAGCCAGTCACTGCCTGAATAGACCACCCCTGCAAAACCGGCAATGGCAGCGCACAGCATCATGCCCTCGGCGCCCAGATTGACGATGCCCGCTTTTTCATTGATCAACAAGCCCAGCGACGCCAGCGCCAGTACGGTGCCCGCGTTCAGGGTGGCCGCCAGCAGCAGTGCGTAAGACTCCATCATTTGCCCCACTTCAAGCGGTAGTTGACCAGCGTGTCGCACGCCAGCAAGGTGAACAACAGCAGGCCTTGAAACACGCCGGTGAGCGACTTGGGTAGCCCCAGGCGCGACTGCGCGAGTTCACCGCCAATGTAAAACATGCTCATCAAAATAGCCGACAACACCATGCCCACCGGGTGCAGCCGCCCGACAAAGGCGACGATGATGGCGGCAAAACCGTAACCCGCCGGCACATAAGGCGTCAGTTGACCAATGGGCCCAGCCACTTCCAGCGCACCGGCCAGCCCGGCCGTGCCGCCCGACACCAGCAACGCCACCCACAGCGCCCGGCGCGATGAAAATCCGGCATAACGGGCCGCCGCCGGGGCCAGACCGCCCACCTGCTGCGCAAAACCGGCGCGGGTGCGAAACAAAAATACCCAGGTGACGAGCACGCCCAGCAGCGCCAGAAACAAACCAATACTGACGCGCGAGCCCTCAAACAGGCGCGGGATGCGGGTGACCAGATCGAAGGTCTTGCTCTGCGGAAAGTTGTAGCCCTGCGGGTCTTTCCACGGGCCCGACACCAGATAGCTCAACACCTGCACCGCCACATACACCAGCATCAGACTCACCAAAATCTCGTTGGCGTTGAAGCGGTCACGCAACCAGGCGGTGATACCGGCCCAGAACATACCCCCCAACACCCCAGCCAGCAGGATCGGCAACACAATCCAGCGGCCCGTGCTCTGGTCGGCCAGCAAAGCCACGCCACTGGCCGCGATAGCGCCCAGCACATACTGCCCTTCGGCACCAATATTCCAGACATTGGAGCGAAAACACACCGCCAAACCCAGCGCAATCAGCAACAAGGGCGTGGCCTTGACGGCCAACTCACCCAGTGCGTAAGCGCTTCTGATGGGTTCCCAGAAAAATACGCCGAGCGCACTCACCGGGTCCTTGCCCAGTGCGGTGAACAGCAAGACGCCCATCAGGACAGTCACCAGCAAGGCCAGCACGGGCGAGGCATAGCTCCACAGCGCGGAAGGTTGCGGTCTGGCTTCAAGCCTGAGCATGAGGAGCTCCAGTCTGTTCCGCAATGTGCACATCCAACATCCCGGCATCTGTTGGGGACAGAGCTTGTTCGCTTCGCGTAACTGCGGTCTGTCCCGCAATGTTCCAGAGACCGCTCATCCACTCGCCCACTTTTTCCACCGTGGCCTGGCCGATCGGCAGCGAGGGCGACAGTCGACCCAGGGCGATCACATGCAGGCGGTCACTGAGTTCAAACAGCTCCTCCAGTTCTTCGCTGAGCACCAACACGGCGCAGCCGGCATCGCGCAATTCCAGAATTTCGTTTCGAATCTGCGCCGTGGCCCCCACGTCGACGCCCCAGGTGGGTTGCGACACAATAAAAAGTTTGGGATTTGCATCAATTTCACGACCGACGATGAATTTCTGCAAATTGCCACCTGACAAGGAGCGCGCCATCGCGCGCGGGCCACTCGCCTTGACGTTGAAGCGTTTGATGATGTCAGCGGCCTGCGCTTCCAGTGGGGCGACCCTGATCCAGCCTCCACCGAGGTGCGGGAAGGCAATCGCTTCATGGCGGGTAAGCAGCAGGTTGTGCGCCAGCCCGAGCGTGGGCACGGCACCGCGCCCCAGGCGTTCTTCAGGCACAAAATGCAGGCCCAGCTTGCGCCGCCCCCCGGGGTGCAGGCGCGACACATCAACCTCGCCCATCAGAATCGACCCCGGTCTGGCGCGCACATCTTCACCCGACAAGGCATAGAGCAATTCTCTTTGGCCGTTGCCGGACACCCCGGCAATACCCAGCACTTCGCCAGCGCGCACCTCGAGCGTGATGCCGTTCAGGTCCACGCCAAACTGGTCGGCGCGGGCCAGGGTCAAGTTTTGCACCCGCAGCAGCGGCGCGCCCAGTTTGGGTTCGTGCCGCACAAGTTGGGGCAACTCGGCACCGATCATCAGGCGCGACAAAGAGGCGTTGCTCTCCTGGGCCGGGTCACACACCCCGGTCACCTTGCCCGCCAGCAGCACGGTGCAGACATTGCACAGTTCGCGAATTTCGTGCAATTTGTGGCTGATGTACAAAATGCTGCAGCCTTCACTGGCGAGTTTTTTCAGCACCACAAACAGCTTCTCCACGGCTTGCGGCGTGAGGACCGAGGTCGGCTCGTCCAGTATCAGCAACTGCGGGTTGGTCAGCAGGGCGCGGATGATTTCAACCCGTTGCATCTCGCCCACACTCAAGGTATGCACCGGCCGCGCGGGGTCTATATCCAGACCGTATTCAGCCGCCTTGGTGGTGATGCTGTGCGTGACCGCCCTCAGGCTCAGGTGCTTGCCCAAACCGAGCCAGACGTTCTCGGCCACGGTGATGGTGTCAAACAAACTGAAATGCTGGAACACCATGCTGATGCCCAAGGCGCGGGCCTCTTGCGGGTTGCGGATGTGGACCGAGCGACCATTGAACATCATCGTGCCGGCATCGGCTTTGACCGCGCCATAGATGATTTTCATCAGGGTTGACTTGCCGGCGCCGTTTTCGCCCAACACCGCATGGGTCTCGCCTGGCATGACAGTCAGCGAGACATCGCTGTTGGCGATGACACCGGGATAGCTTTTGGTGATACCTGCAAGATGAAGTCGGGGAGGGGTCATTCTGCTGGTGATCTTAATATTTCCAACCCCTATTTTGCCTTAGCGTCGCACCACGAAAACAACACAGGCACTTGCAAAGGATTCCGATTCACCTTGCCATGCGCCCAAACAAGCCACGGACGCGACGCCGCGCCCCCGTGGGCGCACTGGAGCTGGGTATGGATTATGTTGGCACGGCGGGGACAGCCGCCCCAGTCAGACCCCCGCCAGCAAGCGCAGCCCGCCGGGATCGACCAGATTCAAGGTTCGACCGGAACCGCTGATCAAGCTGCGTTCACGCATGTGGCGCAAGACACGAGAAAATGTTTCGGGCGCAATACCCAACTGCGCCGCCACCGATCGCTTGCGCTGCAGCAGCAGCACCGCCATCACGCCTCGGTCACCCGTCTGGGCGTGCTGCAGCAGCCACTCGGCGCAGCGCGCCTCGGCATCTTTGGCCAGGCGGCTGATGGCCAATTCGGTTTGCTGGCGGTGTGCCTTGGCGACGTCATGCAGCACGGCCTGGGCTGACATGGACATGGTCGACAGCGAACGAAGAAATTCAGCCACCGGCACACGGCGTAAAAAAACTTCGGTTTCTGCGACCGCATCCACAACATGCGGCAGGTTGAGCAGGGCCGACGTCGCCTCCAGCCAGCAAGGGCCTTCAACCACCCCCAATTGGTGCTCCATGGCAGGGCCATCTTTGACACCCAAGGCCACCCGGCCCGACTCGACATAGTCGACCCACGGCGAGAGATCAGCGCGCTTGAGCAACGGCTCACCCCGGGCAGCCACTTGGCGTTTAGCCGCCCGAGCAATAGTATGAATAGACAACATGGGCCAGACTGTGCCGCGCTTGACACCCCGTGGTCTTGAGGGAAATCAAACAACCGCACGCAAACAACAGGGCCGACTGCCAGCCCGGCAGAGGAGGCTGAACCGATCCACCCGCCAGGGCAAAATTGATGCAGACCTTGGTCCCCACCTAGTCAGCTATTTAAATAATAGCTACTGACGCTTATTACACGGGGGCTACAGCCTGATTTTTTATAAATAAAATAAAATAGCGGCAGCTCGCTTGAATTTACTCACCCAGGTAAGCGGCCCGCACTTTCGGGTCATGCAGCATGATTTTGGCCTCGCCCGACATCGTGATGAGGCCCGACTCCATGACGTAGCCGCGGTCAGCAATGGCCAGAGCGCGACTGGCGTTTTGCTCGACCAGCAGCACCGTCACGCCCTGTGCGGAGACATCACGCACCACTTCAAAAATCTTGTCCACCATGATCGGCGCCAAGCCCATGGACGGCTCGTCCATCAGCAGCACTTTGGGGCGACTCATCAAGGCGCGACCCATGGCCAGCATTTGCTGCTCGCCACCGGACAGTGTGCCCGCCAGTTGATCCCGGCGTTCCTTGAGGCGCGGGAAAATGGTGAACACCTTGTCCACATCGGCCTGGATCTCGGGCTTGTCGTCGCGGATGTAGGCCCCCATCTGCAGGTTCTCCGCAATCGTCATGCGGGTAAAAATGCCACGTCCTTCCGGCACCATGGCCAGGCCCTGTTTCACCAGATCCCACGGTCCCTGGCCTCGAATGCTTTTGCCCAGGTACTCAATGTCACCATCGTTGATCGGCAGACTGCCGGTAATGGCCTTCATGGTGGTCGTTTTACCGGCGCCGTTGGAGCCGATCAAGGACACCAGCTCGCCCTCATGCACTTCAAAGTCAATGCCTTTGACCGCCTGGATACCGCCGTAAGCGACTTTCAGGCCCGTCACTTTAAGAAGAATGTTCGTCATCGTTATTTCCTTGCGGGACAAACCGCAGCTCAACTGGTTAATGTCCGCTGGTGCCAAGATAGGCTTCAATTACTTTTTCGTTTCGCTGCACCTCGGCCGGCGTGCCTTCGGCAATCTGCTTGCCATAGTCCAGCACCGTCACCCGGTCGCACAAGCCCATCACCAGCTTCACATCGTGCTCAATCAACAAAATGGTGCGGTTGTCATTGCGAATTTTGTCGATCAATTCACGCAGCATGACCTTCTCGGTGGCGTTCATGCCGGCGGCAGGCTCGTCAAGGGCAATCAATTGCGGGTCGGTCGCCAGCGCACGGGCGATCTCCAGGCGGCGCTGGTCGCCATAACTCAGCGTGCGGGCCTTGTAATCGGCAAACCGGGCAATGCCCACATAGTTCAGCAAGTCCTGCGCACGCTCGGCGATGGCCAGCTCTTCTTTTTTGAAACCCGGTGTGCGAAAAATGGCACCCAGCAAGCCGGAATGCGTGCGCACATGACGCCCGACCATCACGTTCTCCAGCGCGGTCATCTCGGCAAACAGACGAATGTTCTGGAAGGTGCGGGCAATACCCGCCTTGGCCACCAGATGAACGGCGGTGGGCTGGTAGGTTTTGCCAGCGAGCTCAAAGCTGCCGCTGTCCGGTGTGTACAGGCCGGTGAGCACATTGAAGAACGTGGTTTTGCCGGCGCCGTTGGGTCCGATCAGGCCATAAACCTGGCCACGCTTGATCTGGATGCCGACGTCGCGCAGGGCCTGCAGGCCACCGAATCGCTTGGAGACGCCTGCGACGTTGAGTACGGTATCTGTCATGCGCCTTCTCCCTTTGGCAAGGACTTGCCGTGCTCCGGTGAGGGCCACAAACCGCGCGGACGCACCAGCATCACGCTGATCATGGCCAGCGCAATCAGGAGCTGACGCAAAATTGACGAATCGAGCCGACCCCCGGTCATGGCTTGCAAGGGCCCAGCGACGTAGCGCAACACCTCCGGCAAAGCGGACAGCAGCACGGCACCCAAAATGACCCCTGGCAAATGGCCGATGCCACCCAGAACCACCATGGCCACAATCATCACTGACTCCATCAAGCTAAAAGATTCAGGTGAAATAAAGCCCTGAAAAGACGCAAACAGGGTGCCTGACACGCCGCCAAACGTGGCCCCCATGCCAAAGGCCAGCAATTTCAGGTTGCGGGTATTGATACCCATGGCCTTGGCGGCAATTTCGTCTTCACGAATGGCCATCCAGGCCCGCCCCACGCGCGAGAGCTGCAGCCGGTGCGAGATCCCCACGCTGAACAGCACCAACGCCAGGAACAGGTAGTAGTACAAGGACACAGAATTCACCTGATAGCCACCGATGTCGAGCGGGCGCCCCAGGTTCAGGCCGAAAAAATGAAAGGAATCAATCTGGCTCATGCCCTTGGGGCCGTTGGTGATATTGACCGGATGATCCAGGTTGTTCAGGAACACCCGAATGATTTCACCAAAACCCAACGTGACAATGGCCAAGTAATCACCGCGCAAGCGCAGCGTGGGTGCACCCAGCAGCAGGCCGAAAAAACCAGCCAGACCGGCCGCCGCCGGGATCACGATCCACAACGGTGCATGCAGGCCTTCTGGATACATCGCACCAATCCAGGCAAAGGTCTCGGTCAGGTGGGGCGACGCCAGCAAGCCATACATGTAGGCGCCAATGGCGAAAAAGGCGACGTAACCCAAATCCAGCAGACCCGCGTAGCCCACCACGATATTGAGCCCCAGCGCCAGCAGCACATAGAGCAGCGCCATGTCGGCAATGCGCACCCAGGCATTGCCAAAGCTTTGCAGAATCAGCGGCAGTATCAGCAAGCCGATGGCTGCCAACAGGAAGACGACAATTTTTTGTTGTTGTTTCATGATGTTCCTCTTGTCAGGCACGATCTGCCACCCGCTCACCCAGCAAGCCGGAGGGTCGCAAGGTCAGCACAAAAATCAGCACGATGAAGGCAAAAATATCAGAATAGTGGCTACCCAGCACGCCCCCCGTTAGCGTGCCAATGTAGCCAGCGCCCAGGGATTCGATCAAACCCAGCAAGATGCCACCCAGCACCGCGCCGCCCAAATTGCCAATCCCGCCGAACACGGCCGCGGTAAAGGCTTTCAGACCCGGCAAAAAACCCATGGTGTGCTGCACCGTGCCGTAGTTGGCGGCCCACATCACGCCGGCAATGGCCGCCAGCACCGCACCAATCACGAAGGTGGCAGAAATCACGACGTCGGGTTTGACGCCCATCAGGGCCGCCACGCGGGGATTCTCGGCCGTGGCGCGCATGGCGCGACCCAATTTGGTGTAGTTGACCAGCCACATGAGCACGGCCAGCGACACCACCGTCATGCCCAGAATCAGCACCTGGGTCGGCGTAATGACCGCGCCGCCGATCTCAAACGGTGTGCGCGGCAACAAGGTTGGATAAGGTTTGTAGTTCGGCTTCCAGATGATCATGGCCAAGGTCTGCAGCAAGAGCGACATGCCAATGGCGGTGATCAGGGGCGCCAGCCGCGGGCTGTCCCGCAACGGCCGATACGCCACCTTTTCAATCACAAAGTTCAGGGTCGCCGCCACCACACAGGCAATGATCAGGGAGATCAGAAGAATCAGCCATCCGGGCGTGCCAGGCATGGCCTCCTGCATCCAGCCAATGATGGTCCAGCTGGTCAGGGCACCCACCATCAACACCTCACCATGGGCAAAGTTGATCAGGCCGATGATGCCGTAGACCATGGTGTAGCCCAACGCCACCAAGGCATACATGCTGCCCAACACCAGACCATTGATGACCTGCTGTATGAAGGTATCCATAAACTTCTCCGATTTTTGACCGTCGCGTGATTCAGTTATTTTGGTCGGCCACTTGGTTGACAAGCGTTGCTGCCTTGTACAGCAGGGCCAGACTTCAAGCAAAAAATCTGCCAATGTTGCGACATTGGCAGATTGGTGCAGGCGATTGTAGCCAAGAGGACACGTCGACTCCGGTCGTGTTCTGTATGGGTTTACCCTTGATTTTCCGAAAAATCAGCTTAAGACTGATTCAATAAGAATGGCTAATAGCCAGAGTTGCTGACGGCGCGGTCAAGCAGCGTTGTGGCGACCTGCGCAATACTCGCTGCATCCACGCCAAAGAAGCCGCGCAGCGCAGCACGCGTGTCGCTGCGCCCAAAGCCATCCGTGCCCAGGGTGACGTAGGCACGCCCCTCGGGCAGATAGGCGCGCACGCTTTCAGGAACGGCGCGCACATAGTCGGTGGCAGCGAGGATCGGGCCCTGACTGCCCTGCAGGCAGCGCGCAACGAAAGCTTGTGACTCGCCCGCAGCGCCATTCTGGGCGCGCTGCCAGCAGGCCTGCCCATCGCGCGCGAGTTCGCTCCAGCTCGTCACACTGAACACATCGACGCTGATGCCCTGGCGCGCCAGCAACTGCGCGGCCCGGATGACTTCGGTCAAGATCGCGCCGGACCCGAGCAAGGTCATAAATTTTGATGTTTTGACGCCCTGGCCAGCGTCTAATATGCATGGGTAGCTATTAAATTTATAGCATCCACGAATCACGTCCAACGCCACCCCGGCGGGCAGACTCGGCTGCGCGTAGTTCTCGTTCATCAGGGTGATGTAGTAGAAAACGTCTTTTTGTTCGACCAGCATTTCGCGCATGCCGTAGTCGATGACGACGGCGAGTTCGCCGGCAAAAGCCGGGTCATAGGCCTTGCAATTGGGAATGGTGGCGGCCATCAGGTGGCTGCTGCCGTCCTGGTGCTGCAAGCCTTCACCACCCAGCGTGGTGCGCCCCGCGGTGGCGCCCAGGAGAAAGCCGCGTGAACGCTGATCGGCGGCGGCCCAGATCTGGTCCCCCACGCGCTGAAAACCAAACATGGCGTAGTAGATATAGAAGGGCAACATCGCCAGGCCGTGCACGCTGTAGCTGGTGGCCGCCGCCGTCCAACTGGCGATGGCACCCGCTTCCGAGATGCCTTCTTCCAGTATCTGGCCGTCCATCGCCTCGCGGTAGCTCAGTACCGAACCGATGTCTTCCGGCGCATAGCGCTGTCCCACGCTGGAATAGATGCCGATCTGCTTGAACAAACTGGCCATGCCGAAAGTGCGCGCTTCGTCGGCGACGATCGGAACCACACGCGGCCCCAGGGTTTTGTCTTTCAGCAAACCGCCCAACATGCGCACAAAGGCCATGGTGGTGCTCATTTCTTTGCCATCAGCCTGGAGCGCGAACTGGGCGTAGCTGTCGATGGCCGGCACCGGCATCGGGGCGCAGCTGGTACAGCGTTTGGGCAGATAGCCGCCCAGGCGCTGGCGTTGCGCGTGCAGGTACTGCATCTCGGGGCTGTCGGCGCCGGGTTTGTAGAACTCCAGATTTTTCACCTGTTCGTCCGTCAGCGGCAGGTTGAAGCGGTTGCGAAACGCGATCAGATCGGCCTCGTCAAACTTCTTCTGGCTGTGCGTCGTCATCTTGCCTTGCCCGGCACTGCCCATGCCAAAGCCTTTTTTGGTGTGCGCCAGGATCACCGTCGGCTGGCCCTTGTGTTGCGCGGCGGCAGCGTAGGCGGCATGGATCTTCACGAGGTCGTGGCCACCGCGTTTGAGGCGGTCGATCTGCTCGTCGGTCATGCCCTGCGCCAGGCGCGTCAGTTCTTCGTTCTGGCCAAAGAAGTTGTCGCGGTTGTAGCGGCCGTCCTTGGCGGCGAAGGTCTGCATCTGTCCGTCCACCGTGTTGGCAAAGGCGCGGGCCAGCGCCCCATTGACATCGCGGGCAAACAGCCCGTCCCAGTCGCTGCCCCAGACCAGCTTGATGACATTCCAGCCGGCACCGGCAAAGAGTTTTTCCAACTCGTCGATGATGCGGCCATTGCCGCGCACCGGGCCATCGAGCCGCTGCAGGTTGCAGTTGACCACCCAGACCAGGTTGTCAAGCCGCTTGCGCGCGGCCAGCGTGAGCGCACTCATGCTCTCGGGCTCGTCCATTTCGCCATCACCAAAGACCCCCCACACTTTGCGCGCCGAACAATCAAGCAGTTGGCGGTGCGTGAGGTAGCGCATGAAGCGCGCGTGGTAGATCGAACTGATCGGGCCAATGCCCATGGAGCCGGTCGGGAACTGCCAGAAGTCAGGCATCAGATAGGGGTGCGGGTAGCTGCACAGGCCACGCGCACCTTGCCCGGTGGAGGCCAAAGGTGCGGTTAACTCCTGGCGGTAATGCCTCAGGTCTTCGGCGCTGAGCCGCCCTTCCAGAAACGCGCGGGCATAGACACCGGGTGCGCTGTGCGGCTGGAAGAACACCAGGTCACCCAGGCTGGCGGGTCCTGGCTCCTCGCAGTGCGCCTGAAAGAAGTGGTTGAAGCCGGTCTCAAACAAATCCGCCGCACTGGCGTAGCTGGCGATGTGGCCACCGAGCTCGCCATACGCCTGGTTGGCGCGCACCACCATGGCCAGCGCGTTCCATCGCATCAGCGAGGCCAGACGCTCTTCCAGTGCCAGGTCGCCCGGAAACACCGGTTGTTCATCAACACTGATGCTGTTGATGTACGGCGTGGTTAATTCGGGTTGCCAGCCTGCGCGCTGCCCGCGTGCCAGCCGCGCGAGCTCATCGAGCATGTAGCGGGCGCGCTGCGGGCCCTGGCTATGCAGCAGGCTCAGAAAGGCATCGCGCCATTCGGCGGTTTCCTGCGGGTCCGGGTCGGGCGACACGGCGGGTAGAACATCATCGGTCATCACCAACTCCACAACAACATGCACTCATGCGAATTCGACGCGCGACCCCCTGGATGGCACGTTTTGCCCGGCGGCAACCATTTGTTGCGCCTGGTCCAGCGCCTGCGCGATGTCAGCAAGAATATCCTCAATATCCTCCAGGCCGATCGACAAGCGCACCAGACCATCACTGATGCCGTGCGCCTGGCGCTCCTCGGGCGTGTAGGTGGAGTGAGTCATGCTGGCCGGATGCTGCGCCAGCGTCTCGGCGTCGCCCAGACTCACGGCACGCGTCACCAATTGCAGGGCATCCATAAAGCAGACGCCTGCCGCCAACCCGCCCTTGAGCTCAAAGGCGACCATACCGCCAAACTGGCGCATCTGGCGTTTCGCCAGGG
This sequence comes from Gammaproteobacteria bacterium, assembly GCA_025359085.1. Lineage (GTDB taxonomy): Bacteria > Pseudomonadota > Gammaproteobacteria > Burkholderiales > Burkholderiaceae_C > Rhodoferax. The sequence continues at coordinate 1,780 of JANYHL010000010.1, read as the reverse complement.
CATGCTGGGCAAACGAGGGCAAGCCGGGGAAATGCACCACTTGGGTGATCGGGTGGTGCTGCAGCAGCTCGGCCACTTTTTGCGCACTCTGGCAATGACGGTCCATGCGCAGCGTCAGAGTCTTGAGCCCGCGCATCACCAGGTGCGCGTCCTGCGCCGACATCACGGCACCGGTCATGTCCTTCAGACCGTAAAGGCGCACGCGCTGAGCCAGGTCAAAGTCGGCAAAAATGGCGGCGCCCGCGGTCAGGTCGCCGTGGCCACCCAGGTATTTGGTCATGGAATGCACGCTGACGTCGGCGCCCAGCAGCAGCGGCTGCTGCAAATAGGGCGTGCAGTAGGTGTTGTCCACCACCACCTTGGCGCCCCCCTGGTGGGCGATCTTTGAAACGGCTTCGATGTCCACCAGGCGCATATTGGGGTTGGCGGGAGACTCGAAATACACCACGCGGGTTTTCGGGCCCATGGCCTGCGCCACGGCGCCGGGGTCGGTCATGTCCACATGGCGAATGGTCACGCCAAAGCGGGCCAGGCCATGCGTCATGAAGGCAAAGGTGCAGCCATACAGCGTCATGTCGGCCAGCACTTCATCGCCGGGCTCCAGCATCGACCACAGCGTGGCGCTGATGGCGCCCATGCCTGAGCCGAACACCACCGCACCGGCGCCCTGCTCCAGGCTGGCCAGCCGCGACTCCAGCAGGGCCAGCGTGGGGTTGGCAATCCGCGTGTAGAAGTAGCCGGCCTCTTCACCCGCAAAGCAGCGCGCGCCATAGGCCGCATCAGGGAAGGCAAAGGTGGCCGAGGTATAGATGGGCGGCACCAAAGCGCCCAAGTGCTCGGCCGGGTTGTAGCCAAAATGAATGGCGCGGGTACTGAAACCCTTGTCGGCGGTGGTTTTGCTCATGGTGGTTCCTTGGTGGCTTGTTGCTGGTGGGCAGGCGAGACGCTTCTTTCATGGAATTATTTGCCATGTCGACGGGAAAATATTGGCTTTCTGATGCCTTTGTGGGTTAAGAACGAGCAAATCCTTTCGCCAATTGATCCAATGAAGGTAATATTTACCCATGAACTCCGAAACACTCGATCCCACCGATCGCCAACTGCTCGACGCTCTGCAGCGCGACGCGCGCCAGACCATCGCCGAGCTGGCGCAAACGGTGTCGCTGTCACCGTCACCTTGCTGGCGCCGGGTCAGGCAACTGGAGGCGTCTGGCGTGATCGAGGGTTACCACGCCCAACTCAACCGCCACCAACTGGGCTACGGCGTGACCGGCTTTGTGCATCTGCAAATGGACAATCACACCCCCGACATCATGGCGGCGTTCGAGCGCGAGGTGGTGGCGCTGCCGCAAGTGCTGTCCTGCCACAACCTGTCGGGGCGTTACGACTACCTGATTGAAGCGATCGCGCCCGACCTGGAGGCTTTCTCGCTGCTGGTGCGGGTGAAAATTCGCAGCCTGCCCGGCGTGAAGGAAATAGCCACCAGCTTTTCCCTCAAGGAAGTCAAGCGCGCCGGAATCTTGCCGGTCGGCTGATAACTGCTTTCACTATGTTTTATATAGCACATATGGTATATACAGCAAGGGCTAGAGCCTAAAATAGTTTATATTTTTCGGCGGGACGGCCGAAGCCAAGCACCGGCTACTGAGGCGCAGCGCCGACATGCGCTTGCGGCAGCTGACGCAAGGACTGAATCACCGCACTGCGCCACATCGCCAGCGCTAACAGCAGCGCACCGACACCGCCAAACCCCATGGCGTAACGCAGCCCGAGATGTTCG
>JANYHL010000149.1 GCA_025359085.1 Gammaproteobacteria bacterium | reverse complement strand
TAATGTTGCTGAGCGGATGCCAATATGGGGCAAAATTATTATGGTCTTTCACGAAAGCCACTGAAACCGGGTCCGCCATAATGAAAGCCGTGGGCCAGCCAGGTTGATAATCCGGCTTCAGATGAAGACAAATCAACACCGGCCACGCCAATTTGGGAGAATCCGAGTTCGCGGGCCCAGGCCTGAATTTTGGAGACCCATTGACTCGCCTTGCTATGCGTATTGAAGTTAGTCACCCTTTGATTGTAAAAAGTTTGCTTTGGCCGGATGAAACCGCCACGCAGCGCTTCGCTGCGGCGCTGGCCAGCGCGCCGGCCCTGCGCAACGCTTTTGTCGAATTGCAGGGTGAGCTGGGGAGCGGCAAGACCACGCTGGTGCGCTACCTGCTGCGCGCCCTGGGGCTGCCGGGCCGGGTCAAAAGCCCGACCTATGCCGTGGTCGAACCCTACGAGTTGACCGACCTTCAGTTGAATGTCTGGCACTTTGACTTCTACCGTTTCAGCGACCCGCGCGAGTGGGAAGACGCCGGTTTCAGGGACATTTTTGCCAGCAAGGGCCTCAAGCTGGCCGAATGGCCGCAGAAAGCGGTCGGCTTTCTGCCCCGCGCGGACCTGATCATTGAGTTGGAGGCGGTGAGCGAAGCGTCGCGGCAAGTGGGCTTGACCGCGCAGACCGCGGTTGGCCTGGCCTTGCTGCAGGCGGTCAGCCGCGACCCGTCGGCGCCTGCGTTGCCGGTTTCGCAAGACCCCGCCGAGCAACAGCCATGAGGCGGCGCAGCCTGTTGCAGTCCGGGGCTCTCGTGCTGCTGCTGGGCGCAGAGCACCTTGCTCGCGGTGCCACCATCCTGGCGGTGCGGGTGTGGCCGGCGCCCGACTACTCGCGCGTCACCATCGAGTCCGACACGGCCCTCAAGGTGAAGCAGTTTTTCATCGCCAGCCCGCCGCGCCTGGCGGTCGATATCGAAGGCATCGACCTCAATCCGGCGCTCAAGGAACTGGTGGCCAAGGTGCGCAGCGACGACCCCAATATTGCCGGCATTCGGGCCGGCCAGAGCGCGCCGGGCGTGGTGCGTCTGGTGCTGGACTTGAAGCAACCGATCGCGCCGCAGGTCTTCACGCTGACGCCGGTCGCCGCCTACCAGCACCGGCTGGTGTTTGATTTGTACCCGACCCAGGTGACGGACCCACTGGCGGCGCTGATTGCCGAGCGGCTCAAAGACCCGCTGCCGGCCACCCCCAGTCCGGCCAGCGTTGATCCTTTGGGCGAACTGATCGCCCAGCGCAACCCACAACACCCTCTGAAGCCGGACCGCCTGGCGTCAGCCCAGAGCGCCGTCAACGCCAAGACCGGTCCTAATTCAATAGCGGCTGGCGCACTATCCACGGGGGCTAGAGCTCTAAAAGGCTTAAATAATTTTGAGGTGCCGAACGCGCTGATCCAGCCGTCGGCCGTCACCGACCGGCTGATCATCATTGCGCTGGACCCTGGCCATGGCGGTGAAGACCCCGGCGCCATTGGCCCCGGCGGCACGCGGGAAAAAGATGTGGTGTTGCGCCTGGCACACCTATTGCGCGATCGGATCAACGCCACGGCCATCAAGGGCAACACCGTGCGCGCCTACCTCACGCGTGACGCCGACTTCTTCGTGCCGCTGCATGTGCGGGTACAAAAGGCGCGCCAGGTGCAGGCCGACCTGTTTGTCAGCCTGCATGCCGACGCTTTTTTCACGCCGCATCCGCAGGGTGCCAGCGTGTTTGCCCTGAGCCAGGGCGGCGCCTCCAGCACGGCTGCGCGCTGGATGGCGGCCAAAGAAAACAAGGCCGACCTGATTGGGGGCTTGAATGTGAAGGCCAAAGACGCGCAAGTCAAGCGCGCCCTGTTTGACATGAGCACCACCGCCCAGATCAACGACAGCTTGAAGCTGGGCAGCGCCATGCTGGGCGAGATCGGCCGCGTCGGCAAGCTGCACAAGCCGCGGGTCGAGCAGGCCAGTTTTGCCGTGCTGAAAGCGCCCGACATTCCCAGTGTGCTGGTGGAAGCCGCCTTTATCAGCAACCCGGAGGAAGAGACCAAGCTCAACAGCGAGGCCTACCTGGCGCAGTTGGCGGATGCGCTGATGCGCGGCATTGAAGGCTACTTCTCCAAAAACCCACCGCTGGCCAGGAACCGTTCGATTTAAGCGCGGCGCTGGCAGCCAGGCCTGGAGCGACTGCGAGCCCTGCCACAGTAAATACCCTAATTGCGCCAAGCCAGCCCTGCGCACCAAAATGGCCTTTTATTGACTTGCGTGCCGTCACCGACGTTGCCTCAAAAAAAGCCTGCCATGACCGCTGTTGCTATCAACTTCACCCGTGCCATCTTTACCAAGACCGCCATCGGCCAACAGGAGATGGCGTCTCGCGCCCTGGGCTTGGGGCCGCTGCCACGGCGGTTGCTGGTGCTGATTGACGGAAAACGCAGCGGCCAGGAACTTGCTGTCTTCACGCCGGGCCAGGACATTGAAGCCTTGCTGAGCCAACTGATAGAAAACGGCTGCGTTGAGGCGCAAGCACTCCTCCAAGCGGCGCCCGCACCCCAACCTGTGGCGCCGGTGCAACCCGTGCCCGGTGCCGAACTCGCCAGCTTGTCCGTGCCTGAGTCGCGCAACCCCAAAGATATCGAGATGGCACGCAACTTCATGATCAATACCACCAACACGGTGTTCGGGATGAACCTGCGGCTATCGACAGTTGAAGCCATTTCCGGCTGCCAGACGACCGAGGATCTGCGACTCGTCTACCCGCTTTGGGTCGAGACCATGAGTTCGAGCGCGATGGGCACCAAGCGCCTGCCCGAATTTCGCGAGAAGCTGTTCAAGGTGCTCTGAACTGCCAGCCAGCGCGGCCGGGGAGCCCCCAAGCCTCAGACCTGCACGGCGCGGCGCTTGGCCTTCCAGGCGCCCACCATGACCACCAGCCCGGGAATCAGAATCATGACCCAGATGATTTTGTCCAGATGCGCTTTCACAAACGGGATATTGCCAAAGAAATAGCCGATGGTGATGATGCCAAGCACCCAGAGTGTGCCGCCGGTCACGTCAAAGAAAGTAAAACGGGCCCGGCTCATCTTCGCCACCCCCGCCACAAAAGGGGCAAAGGTGCGCACGAAAGGCATAAAACGCGCAGCCACGATCGTGATGCCGCCATAACGCTCGTAAAAGTCATGCGCCCGGTTGAAGGCGGCTTTGTTGAACCAGCGGGAGTCTTCCCACTTGAACACGCGCGGACCAAAGTAGCGCCCCAGCGCGTAATTGGACTGGTTGCCCAGCACGGCGGCCGTGAGCAGCAACCCCACCGACAGCGGGTAGCTCATCAGCCCGACGCCGCACATGGCGCCCACCACAAACAGCAGCGAGTCACCGGGCAGAAACGGCATGACGACGACCCCGGTCTCGACAAAGATCACCAAAAATAGCAGCGCATACACCCACAGGCCGTAGCTGCGTACAAAAGCCTCCAGGTACTTGTCGACATGGAGGATGAAGTCAAAGAGAAAAGTAATGAATTCCATGGGCAGGAATTATCACTGTTCCGCCCCACGGATCACTGGCCGCACAAAGCGACTGCTTCGCTACAAACCGCGCCCCTGGATAAGTCGAATCACAATGACCACGACGGCGACGACCAGCAAGATATGAATAAACCCGCCCATGGTGTACGAGCTGACAAGCCCCAAAACCCACAAGACAAGCAAAATGATGGCAATGGTCATAAGCATGTTCATTTCTCCCTCTGCCCGACGTTGGCAAATGATTAATCCAGCGGGCCGCCAAAAAAGCAAGGGCGCAGATTTCCACCGGATCAGGCAAGTTTGGACTTGAGTTTTTTCTGGGAAATTGACAATTCGCAAAGGCGCAGCACCCTCACTGCCGCGCGGACCGCCCAGGTGACGCCTTCTTTGGCGGGCAGACCGTGTCCACGCAGGCAGAGGTGATCTTCACGGCTTGGATATTGCGCAGCGTCGAGTAAACCTAAAATAGGCCAGTGAATGCCGTCATTTCCCCCACCCCCCGCCGCCCGATTCGTGAACTTCCCGACGCACTGATCAGCCAGATTGCCGCCGGCGAGGTGGTGGAGCGCCCGGCCTCGGTGGTGCGTGAGTTGGTCGACAACGCGCTCGACGCTGGCGCCAGCCAGGTGACGGTGCGGCTGTTGGCCGGTGGCGTGCGCCTGATCGCGGTGGAAGACGACGGCGCCGGTATTCTGCGCGAAGAACTGCCGCTGGCCTTCAAACGCCACGCCACCAGCAAGATCAGCAGCCTGTCTGAACTGGAGTCGGTGGGCACCATGGGCTTTCGCGGCGAGGCGCTAGCAGCTATTAATTCAATAGCTGACTGCGCAATATTATCAAGGGCTACAGGCCAAAACAGTGCATATTCCCTGGACGGCGGCAGCGGCGAGTTGCAGCCGGGGGCGCGCAGCACCGGCACCACGGTGGAGGTCAAGGAGCTGTTCTTCAGCACGCCGGCGCGGCGCAAATTCCTCAAAACCGACGCCACGGAGCTGGCCCACTGCGTCGAGGCGGTGCGCCGCCACGCCCTGGCGCGCCCCGATGTGGGGTTTGCCATCTGGCATGAGGGCAAACTGGTGGAGCAATGGCGGCGCTGTGAAAGCCAGGGCCCGACGCTGGCCGCGCTGGAGCAGCGCCTGGCCGATGTGCTGGGCGCAGAATTTGTAGCGCGCTCGGTCTGGGTCGATTTTGAGACCAGCGCCAGCCCGGGGCGCAATGACACCCCGGCACGTATCCGGGTCTGGGGCCGGGCCGGGTTTCCGGATGCTGCCCGCGCGCGGGCTGACCAGCAGTTCGCTTACGTCAATGGTCGCTTTGTGCGCGACAAGGTGCTGGCGCACGCGGCTAGAGCCGCCTATGACGACGTGCTGCACGGCCAGCGCCAGCCGGTGTTTGCGCTGTATATCGAGATTGACCCGACCCGCGTCGATGTCAACGTGCACCCGACCAAGATTGAAGTGCGATTTCGCGACAGCCGCGAGGTGCATCAGGCGGTGCGCCATGCGGTGGAAGACGCGCTGGCCGCGCCGCGGGTGGGCAGCGCCGCGGGCGCGAGCGCCGGGCAGACCGATGATGCCGCCAACCCGGCTCTGGCGCCGGCTGCTTCAACCCAGCATTTTTATGAACAAAATGAGGCTCTAGCCCCCGTCATTTATGCGCAGACAGCTATCAATTTTGATTCACTTGCCGGACACCGAGTCAGCGACCGGGGCGCGTTGTGGCCGTTGGGTGAGGCCACACCCACCCACCAGCTCAACGACCTCGGCCTGGCGGCACCGCCAGCCTTAAGCCCAGCCAGCGCGCCAGCGGCAGCCTTGTCCAGCGGCGATTGGCCCTTGGGGCGCGCGCTGGCGCAATTACAGGGCATCTACATCCTGGCCGAAAACGCCCAGGGGCTGATCATTGTCGACATGCACGCCGCCCACGAGCGCATCGTTTATGAGCGCCTGAAAGCCCAGTGGCTTGAGCGTGGCAGCGCCGACCGCGCCACCTCAGGCGGGGTCGGCTCGTCGGCCGCCCGGCCCGGTCTGGCCAGTCAGCCGTTGCTGATCCCCGCCACTTTTGCCGCCACGCCGAGCGAAGTCGCCACCGCCGAAGCGCACGCCGACACGCTGCAAACCTTGGGGCTGGAGATCACCCCGTTTTCCGCCAAAACACTGGCGGTGCGCGCCGTGCCCACGACGCTGGCGCGGGGCGACGCGGTCGAGCTGGCGCGCGGCGTGCTGGCCGAACTGGCCCAACAGGAGGCCAGCACTGTGATTGAGCGGGCTCAAAACGAGTTGCTCTCCAGCATGGCTTGCCACGGCGCGGTGCGCGCCAACCGTCGGCTGACGCTGGAAGAAATGAACGCGCTGCTGCGCCAGATGGAAGCCACCGAGCGCAGCGACCAATGCAACCACGGCCGCCCGACCTGGCGCCAATTCAAGCTGAGCGAACTCGACGCCTTATTTCTGCGCGGGCGCTGAGACCGCCCGGCGCGCAAGCACGGCCAGGGCCAGCCCTTCATTCCTGATTCATGCCTTCTCTCTCTTCCTTGCGGCGCCTGTCAGCGCCGGCGCCGCGCGCCCGGATCGGCCGGGAAGCGCGCGCGCTGTGGCAATTGGCGTGGCCGATCCTGATCGGGCAACTGGCCAACGTCGGCATGTCGGTGGTGGAGGTGGCGATGGCCGGGCACGCCTCGGCGCACGATCTGGCCGGAGTGGCACTGGGCGTGTCGATCTGGAACATGGTCATCATCACCCTGATGGGCGTCATGATGGCGGTCAGCCCGATGGTGGCCCATCTGGTGGGCGCGCGTGAATTCAGCCAGGTCCCGCATGTGGTGCGCCAGGCGCTGTGGCAGGCCCTGGGGGTGGGCTTGATTGCCGTGCTGCTGGCGAATCTGGCCAGCAGCATCTTTGACCACCTCGCGCTGGAGGCGCAGGTGCGCGACCTGGCGCAAGACTTTGTCCTGATCACCAGCCTGGCGCTGCCCGCCTTTGCCGCCTACCGCGTGCTGTACGGCTACAGCGTCAGCCTGAACCAGACCAAGCCGGTGATGGTGCTTGCGCTGGGCGCGCTGCTGCTCAACGTGGTGGTGAACTGGCTGCTGGTGTTTGGCAAGCTGGGCTTGCCCCGGTTGGGCGGTTTGGGCTGCGCCTGGGCCACCCTGGTGTGCGTCTGGTTCAATCTGCTGGGCCTGCTGTGGTGGATGGGCCGCGCACCCGCGTACCGCAGCACCTGGCCGTTTGATCGCTTTGAGTGGCCGCATTGGCCGCAGTTGCGCAATCTGATGCACCTGGGCCTGCCCATTGGCATCACCTACTTTGCCGAGACCAGCGCCTTTAGCCTGATTGCCCTGCTGATCGCCAAGTTTGGCAACACGGAAATGGCCGCGCACCAGATTGCCTTGAACTTCTCTTCGCTGGTCTTCATGATGCCCCTGAGTGTGGGGCTGGCGCTGTTGACCCGGGTCGGCCAGGCGCTGGGCGCGGGCGAGCCGCAGGCCGCACGCTTTCGGGCCTGGGTCGGCGTGGCGATGGCGCTGGCGTTTGCCGTGCTGTCAGCCATCGGCATGGCGCTGTTCAATACACACATTGCCGCTGCCTACACCAGTGATGGCGCAGTGGCCAGGACGGCGGCGCAATTGCTGCTTTTGGCCGCCCTCTTTCAGCTGCCGGATGCCACACAGGTTGCCACCAGTTGCGCCATCCGCGGCTACAAGGTCACGCGTGCGCCCATGTTGATCCAGCTCACCGCCTTCTGGGTGTTCTCACTGCCGCTGGGTTATGCGCTGGGACTGGCCCCCGCGTGGTTGCCGTGGGCGCCGGTCGAGCCGCTGGCAGCGCGGGGTTTCTGGATTGCGCTGGTCGTGGGCTTGACGGTGGCGGCGCTGGGCTTGAGCGCCTTGCTGCGCTTTGTGGCGCGCCAGCGCTTGCCGAAGGCTTAGGCCAGCAGGTTGTGGGTGACGTCTTTGTTACCCTTGTCCAACCGGTCTTCCAGCTCGCCCAGGCTGGCGGCCAGTGAGTTGCCCGACTGCTCGACGACCAAGCGCAAGGTGGCCTCCATCTGATCGATCCGGGTCAGCACGGCGGCGCGCGAGTGTCCATCCTGATCCAGCTGTTTTTTAAGTTCGAGTTCCAGAAAACTGCGCAGCTCGGTAAACCGTGAGGCCTCGGCCTGGTCCGCCAGTTTGCGGTTGCTCTGCAACTCTTTGGCGTGCTGACGCGTATCGAACAGCACCGTGGTCTGCAGGTACAGCACAAACACCAGGAACATACCGGTGATAAAAACCAGCAGCCCGAGCATGACCAGGCCCAGCGGCGCCTGCACCTCTGCCAGCCCCAGCGACAGGGTGGTCGGGGCCAGAAACGCGGTCCGGTTGAGTGCGGCAAAGCCAACCACCAGACTCAGAACAAGGAGCAATAGCAGGGTACGAATTTTCATGATGGCGGACTTTCATTAGTGGAGCATTCGCCGCCCAGCGGCATGAACAATGGTAATTGATCTCCTGGCGATTCTGCTGCCCACAGGTAAACGCGCCGATCACCGCGCTGCTGCGCCTATGCCACCTCACTCAAAACGTGATTGGCAGCCGCACCGTTAGAGACACGTCAGGCGTGTCCCTCGTGAGGCCGGCACCTACCGCCACACTCAGCGAGGTCGTTTTGTTGAGGCGGTAGGAATAGCCGAGCAGCATGGTGCCCAACTGCGTGCGGACCGAGCCGGGCACGACCTGGCCATTATGTGTGGTCCGAGCGACCGAGCTGTGGTCATAGCCCAGACTGAAAGACGACTTTTCGTTCAACGCCAGCCCCATGCCAAAGTTAAAGCCGATGATTGCGCCCGGTGCAATGGTTCCCAGAAACTCTTTTTCACCATTGAGCACGGTCCGACTGACGTTGTCACGCGCGAAGTTGTGCAGGTAGGTGACGCTGCCGAAAAATACCGCCGGATCGGACGGGTAAAGCATGGTCAGGCCTGCTTGCAGGGAATAAAACCCGGAGCCCGTCGGCAAGTCAAGCGGCAGGCCGGTACCCGTGGCATTGCCAACACAGCGTTGCTTGCAATCGGTGACGACGTCAAAGGGATCGGTGCCGGTACGGGTTTTCAAGCGCAAGGTTCCCACATAAAAAGGCTTGTCAACGCCGCCATCGTTCAGTTGGTAGCGCGCGCCCAATTCAAAGTCACCCATGTGCATGCCGTTCGCCGAGAACACGTTCTCGCTGGCAGAGCCCTCAAATATCTCACGACTGACGGTAGCGTCAGTTCGGTAAACATAGGGCGCCCGAAGCTCCAATTCCAGCCGTCGGCTCACCCCCAAGCGCCCTGACAGCGCCGCCGTGACGGTATTGCGCTTGACTTCGCGCACGTCAATCAACCCAATCAACAGCGCCGGAATGATGGTGTACCCCACCAAAGCAACCCGGTTGCTTGAAGAGTAGCCATACTGCAATGAGGGTTCCAGCACATAGTGACCCGGCTGTGTCAGCACACCCGGTTGCTCAAACAGGGGAGCCACCTCGGGCGGTCGTCCTTCGGTGGCCGGAGACTGCCCCACCGGGGCGGGCTCCTTCGGCTGTGCCTGGGCCAACAGCAACGGCTCACCCGCGGTTCCGGCGCCGCGTTGCGAGGCAAGAACATTCCAACCGACCGAACCTCGCAGTTCATCCAGCGCCAGCTGCTGTTGCGCCACCTGGCGTTCCAGGGACTGCAGCAGGCCCCG
>JANYHL010000137.1 GCA_025359085.1 Gammaproteobacteria bacterium | reverse complement strand
CCGATGCCACTGACATGGATTTCCCAACCGTCAAGGTGCCGGTCGCCTATACCTTGAGGACCTCGGCCGGCAAGCACAGCGTCATCAGCCCGTTGACCGACATGGTTCAAACCAAAATGGACCTCGACAGCACGAAGACCTTCGAACAGGCTGAAAACGAGGTAAAAACCGAAAAAGGCCTGGACCTCAGCGTTTCGGTCACCGTCAACTTTGTTGCCAACCGCGACAAAGACGCCTACAAAAAAGCCAGCGACAGAGCGCGCGAACATGTTCTTGAAATTCAAAAATCGAAGGAAGAATTGAGCAAACTCGAATGCAAGCACCATGATGATGACAGCGACAAGGACAGCGACGACGACCGCATTCGTAAGATGCTGTCCGGTAACTCGCCCAACGCCTCTTTGGATCTGGACAACGACGCTGAAGTCAAGATGGCTTGCAGCTCTTCCAGCAACAGCAAATGTGACGAGGTCAAGAAGAAGAAGATCAAGCCGGCCAAGCTGAGCTGCCCGGGGCCGACACCGGCAGCGCAAACCATCACCTTCGCCTCGCCGGGTAACCTGACCCTGGGTACGGCAACGCCAGCCTTGAGTGCGACCTCGACCTCGGGTCTGGCCGTCACGCTGGCCTCCACCACGCCGTCGGTCTGTACCGTCAACGGCACGGTCCTGACACTGGTCGCCGCCGGTGCTTGCACCGTCAGCGCCAACCAGACTGGCAACGCCAATTTTGCGGCGGCAGCAGCAGTTCTGCGTACCTTCACGGTGGCGGCAGCGCCGCCCGTGGGCGGGACACCGGCAGCGCAAACCATCACTTTCGCCTCGCCGGGCAACCTGACCCTGGGTACGGCAACGCCAGCCTTGGGCGCGACCTCAACATCGGGCCTGGTCGTCTCGCTCGCCGCCACCACACCGTCGGTCTGTACCGTTAATGGCACGGTCCTGACGCTGGTCGCAGCCGGTGCTTGCACCGTTACCGCCAACCAGGCTGGCAACACCAGCTTTGCCGCGGCGGCAGAAGTTCTGCGCACCTTCACGGTGGCGGCCGCGCCACCTGTGGTCGTGACATCAGCCACTACCGGCAAAGCGCTGTATGTAACCAACACTTGCGGCGGCTGCCATGGCACGCCTCCAAGCGCTCAAAAGATCCTGAACGGGGCCAACTCCCCTATCACCATCACCAGCGCCATCAGCAGCAACACTGGCGGCATGGGCATGTACAGCGGGAAGTTCAGCACGCAGCAGGTGCTCGACCTCGCAGCCTATCTGGCCACGCCTTCCATCTGATCTGACAAGGTAAACAAAAAAGCCGGGCCACTTTATGTGGCCCGGCTTTTTTTTGCTACAACGTGTGAAAGTTCAGTGCCTGAAATGCCGCACGCCGCTGAACACCATCGCCACGCCGCGCTCGTTGGCGGCGTCTATCACTTCCTGGTCGCGCATCGAGCCACCCGGCTGGATGATGCAGCTGGCGCCGGCATCGACGACCACGTCCAGACCGTCGCGGAACGGGAAGAACGCGTCACTCGCCACCGCCGTGCCGCTCAGCGACAGGCCCGCATGTTGCGCCTTGATGCTGGCGATGCGCGCCGAATCCAGGCGACTCATCTGGCCGGCGCCCACGCCCATGGTCATGCCGCCCTTGCAAAACACGATGGCGTTGCTCTTGACGTATTTGGCAATCTTCCAGGCAAACAGCAAGTCTTGCAACTGCTCAGGCGTCGGTTGCACCTGGGTGACGACTTTGAGGTCGGAGAGTTGCAGTTCGTGGTTGTCAGCGGTCTGCATCAACAAGCCCGAGCTGACGCGCTTGATGTCCATGGCGTTGCGACCCAGAATGCCATCGGCCGGCAGGCTGATCTTGAGAATGCGGACATTGACCTTGGTCTTGAACACCGCCAGTGCCTCGGGGCTGAAGTCGGGCGCCATCAGGACTTCGACAAACTGCTTTGAAATTTGCAGCGCGGCGGCCTCGTCCAGCGGGCAGTTGAAGGCAATGATGCCGCCAAAAGCGGAGGTCGGGTCGGTCTGGAACGCCTTGCTGTAGGCCGCCAGCGGGTCAGCACCGACGGCGACGCCGCAGGGGTTGGCGTGCTTGACGATGACGCAGGCCGCCTGCGTGCTGGCATCAAAACTCTTGACGCATTCCCAGGCGGCATCGGCATCGGCGATGTTGTTGTAGCTCAGTTCCTTGCCCTGCAATTGCTGCGCCGTCACCAGCGAACCGGCCGCAGGCGCCAGGTCGCGGTAAAAAGCCGCTTGTTGATGCGGGTTTTCACCGTAGCGCAAGTCTTGCAGCTTGACGAAACAACTGTTGCTTTGGTCCGGGAACAGCTTGCGAGGTGGCGTGTTGTTGCCTGCGTCAAAGTTCAGGGACGACAAATAGTCGCTGATCGCCGCGTCGTATTGCGCCACGCGGTTGAACGCCGCCACGCTCAGTGCAAATTTGGTGGCTTGCGTCAGCTTGCCGTCGGCCTTAAGTTCCGCCAGCACCTGCGGGTACTGCGAGGCAGCGGTCAGGACGCCCACGTCTTTCCAGTTCTTGGCGGCGCTGCGCACCATGGCCGGGCCGCCGATGTCGATGTTCTCTATCGCATCGTCGAGCGTGCAACCGGGCTTGGCCACGGTCGCTTCGAACGGGTACAGGTTGACCACCAGCAGGTCGATGGTGTCGATCGCGTGCGCCTTCAAGGCCGCCATATGCTCGGGCAGATCGCGTCGTGCCAGCAGGCCGCCATGGACCTTGGGGTGCAGGGTTTTGACCCGGCCGTCGAGCATCTCCGGGAACCCGGTGAGGTCGGCCACTTCGGTCACCGGCAAGCCCGCATTCGCCAGCAATTTGGCCGTGCCACCGGTGGACAAGAGCTTGATGCCCAGCGCGTGCAGCGCCTGGGCGAATTCAACGATACCGGTTTTATCCGAGACAGAGATCAGTGCATTCATGAGTCATTCACAGTAGTTTAAGAATCAGGTCAGGGCCAGTGGCGGCTTCGGAGGCTTACTTGAGCAGTTTGTGATCGAGCAACTTTTTGCGCAGCGTGTTGCGGTTCAGACCCAGCCATTGGGCCGCTTTGGACTGGTTGTGATCCGCATGGCGCATCACCACTTCAAGCAGCGGTCGCTCCACCACATTGACCAGCATGTTGTACATGCCGTCGGGTTCGGTGCCACCCAGATCGCGCAGATAGCCTTCCAGGTTGCTGCGCACGCATTCTTCAATCGGCATTTGACTCATCGTGTTGTCTCCATGTGTTTTTCATTTTTGTTCACCCACCCAAGCGACATGCCGGTCGGCATCCGGTCCATGTGCGCATTCAAAACGTCAAAAAAATCGGCGACCGCAGCGGCCTGTTGGCCACAGTCTTCCAGCAAATTCATGCGCGCCCGAAACGCCTCGCCACCGGGCAGGCTTTTGACGTACCAGCCAATGTGCTTGCGCGCGGTGCGCACGCCCAAAAAGTCGCCATACAGCGCGTAATGGTCGTGCAGATGGTCGATCAGGAGTTGCTTGACCTCGGCCACCAAGGGCGGCGCAAGGTGGTTGCCGGTGGCCATAAAGTGCGCCATTTCCCGAAAAATCCAGGGTCGCCCCTGTGCCGCGCGGCCAATCATGACCGCGTCGGCCTGGGTCAGCGCGAGCACATGGCGCGCTTGCTCGGGCGAGTCGATGTCGCCATTGGCCACCACCGGCACTTTGACGGCCGCCTTGACGGCGGCAATGGTGTCGTACTCGGCGGCGCCGCTGTAGCCTTGCTCCCGGGTGCGCCCGTGCACCGTGATCATCTGCACCCCCGCACGTTCAGCCGCACGCGCCAGCGCTACCGCGTTTTTGTGCGATTGGCACCAGCCGGTGCGCATCTTGAGTGTGACCGGCACCCCGCGTGGCGCACAAACCGCGACCACCGACTCGACGATGGACAGCGCCAGCGCCTCGTCCTGCATCAGGGCGGAACCTGCCCACTTGCTGCACACTTTTTTGGCCGGGCAACCCATGTTGATGTCAATGATCTGCGCGCCGCAGTCAATGTTGTAGGCGGCGGCCTGCGCCATCATCCCGGGCTCGGTCCCGGCAATCTGCACCGCAATCGGGCCGGCTTCGCCGTCATGGTTGGCGCGGCGCGCGCTTTGCGGCGTGTGCCACAAATCGGGGCGACTGGTAAGCATCTCGCTGACCGCGTAGCCGGCGCCCAGGCGACGACACAACTGGCGAAAAGGCCGGTCTGTCACCCCGGCCATGGGCGCGACGAAGAAGCGATTGGGCAACGAATAGGGGCCAATGTTCATGAGAACAAATTACAGTCGATGGTGTGATGTGAGGGGTTGAAATCTGTGGTGGCAGAACGCCGCTGCTTAATTCTAACTGCCCAATATTTCAGCAATTGAAACGCCGACGAAAAACTATACTCACGCACCCATGGATGCCTGGCTTGAATCACTCCTCACCTTACTGGCCCTGCCGCAATTTGGTCTGAGCACGGTGTTCGTGGTGTCCTTCATTTCTGCCACGCTGCTGCCGCTGGGCTCGGAGCCGGTGGTGTTTGGGCTGGTCCAACTCTCGCCGCATCTGTTTTGGCCGGCGATTGGCGTCGCCACGGTTGGCAACACCCTGGGTGGCATGGTGACCTGGGCCATGGGCTTCGCGTCGCATCAGGTGGTGGACAAATACAGCCACTCCCACCACCACCTGCGCGCATTGGAGTGGTTGCAACGGCTCGGCCCCAAAGCCTGCCTGCTGGCGTGGCTGCCAATAGTCGGCGACCCGCTGTGCGCCGTGGCCGGCTGGCTCAAGCTGCCGTTCTGGCCCTGCGCGGCCTACATGGCGATTGGCAAACTGGCGCGCTACACGCTGATGACGGCGGCGCTGATGGGGCTGTTTGGCGGTTGATGCAAGTGCTGAAAAGGCAGCAAACTTGCTACTTTTTCAATAGCTTCTTGCGCATATTCCACGCGGGCTATAGCCCAATTTCTTATAAATTAAGGAGCGATCAGGAGCTGAACAGGAAGTTCATCAAGTCGCCGTCCTTGACTACGTATTCCTTGCCTTCGCTGCGCATCTTGCCCGCGTCCTTGGCGCCCTGCTCACCCTTGAACGCAATGAAGTCTTCATAGGCAATGGTCTGGGCGCGGATGTAGCCCTTCTCAAAGTCGGTGTGAATCACGCCTGCCGCCTGCGGCCCGGTGTCGCCCACATGGATGGTCCAAGCGCGCACCTCTTTGACACCGGCGGTAAAGTAGGTTTGCAGGCCCAGCAACTTGTAGGCGGCGACGATCAGGCGGTTCAAGCCCGGCTCGGTCTGGCCGATTTCGGCGAGGAACATTTTCTTGTCCTCCTCTTCCATGTCGGCCATTTCGGCTTCGATCTTGGCGCAAATGGCCACCACCGGTGCGTTTTGTGCCTTGGCATAGGCCGTCAAGCGGTCCAGGAACGGATTGATCTCGAACCCGTCTTCGGCGACGTTGGCCACAAACATGGCAGGTTTGGCCGTGATCAGGAAAAACTGCGTCAACAGCGGCAACTCTTCCTTGCTGAAGTCCAGAGTGCGCACCGGCTTGGCCTCGTTCAACGCAGCCTGGCATTTCTCCAGAATTGCCACCAGCTTGATCGACTCCTTGTCGCCCGAACGCGCGACCTTGGTAACGCGGTGCAAGGCCTTTTCAACCGCCTGCAAGTCAGCCAGACACAACTCGGTCTGGATCACCTCCATGTCGGAGATCGGGTCCACTTTGCCAGCGACGTGAATCACGTTCTCGTCCTCAAAGCAACGGACCACATTGATGATGGCGTCGGTCTCGCGGATGTGCGCCAAAAACTTGTTGCCCAGGCCCTCGCCGGTGCTGGCACCGGCCACCAGGCCGGCAATATCGACAAACTCGACAATGGCACGCTGCACCTTTTGCGGCTTGACAATAGCGGCCAGCGCATCGAGCCGTGCATCAGGCACTTCGACGATGCCCACATTGGGCTCGATGGTACAAAAGGGATAATTTTCAGCCGCGATGCCGGCCTTGGTCAGGGCGTTGAACAGGGTCGATTTACCGACGTTGGGCAAGCCCACGATGCCACATTTCAAACTCATGAAAATATCCTTAGAAATCAATAGCCCAACTGCACCATCAACCGCCAGAGGGGCATGATCGACGTGCCCGAAACACGCCGGCCAATTGGAAAAGAGAGGTCAAAACGAACTGCCCCAGGCGCGGTGCGCCTGCCGTTCTTTGTCCTCGTTCAGCTTGGGGAAGTTGATGCCGATTGTAATGATCAGCGAACCGCTGCTGCAAAGGGCGAGCGCTTCGGACGGGCTCAACTTTCTTGGCAGCGTGCGAAGCCGATTTGGCGTGCGCCTGATCGCCAGGAACAAAATCATCCGGGCGACGCAGGCTGGATGCGGTTCTACAATTCCGCCCGACCCAACATGGCCTTGCTCCGGTTGACGCCAAAGCAGCGACTGCCCCAAGACCGAAGAATTAAATATTTAGGAAAAAAGTATGAAGTCTCAGATAGGACTAATTGGCATTGGCGTCATGGGGGAAAACCTCGTCCTCAATATGGAAGACAAAGGATTCTCAATCTCGGTCTTTGATATCTCAAAGGAAAAGATTGAGAGATTCATTAGTGGTAGAGCTAAAGGGAAGCATATTCACGGATGCCATGACGTTCAGGAACTGGTTGACTCCCTCGCCCTCCCGAGAAAAATCATGCTCATGATCCCGGCGGGAAAGCCGGTTGATGAAGTTATTGAAGCAATGATTCCTTTTCTTGCCAAAGGAGACATTATTATTGATGGTGGAAATTCCAATTTCCTGGATACGACCCGCAGGACCAGAACGCTTGAAAGCAAGGGTTTGTTGTATGTAGGTGCTGGCGTTTCCGGTGGTGAAGAGGGCGCTTTGCTTGGACCTTCAATCATGCCAGGCGGTTCCACCGCAGCATGGGACCATGTCAAACCGATCCTGCAGGCCATTGCTGCAAAAGTTGATGACGGCGTTCCATGTTGCGATTGGATTGGCGAAGAAGGCGCTGGACATTTTGTGAAAATGGTCCACAACGGAATTGAATACGGCGACATGCAACTGATTTGCGAAGTGTATGACGTGATGAGAAATTTATTGGGAATGACGGCTGCTGAAATGCACGCTGTATTTGAGGAATGGAGCGAAGGTGAACTAAAAAGTTATTTGATTGAAATCACCAGAGACATTCTTGCCGTTAAAGATGAAGACGGCCTCCCCTTGCTCGATAAGATTCTGGATAAAGCAGGCCAAAAGGGAACCGGCAAGTGGGCGGTCATCACATCACTTGATCTTGCTGTTCCACTTCCTCTCATCACTGAAGCAGTCTTTGCCCGAGTGCTTTCCTCAATGAAAGATGAGAGAGTGATAGCTTCCAGGCAGCTAGCTGGGCCAAAACCAGGTTTCTCCGGCGACAGGAAAATATTCATTCACGAGCTTGGACGCGCCTTGTATGCGGCAAAAATTATTTCCTACGCGCAAGGTTATCAATTGATGCGTGCCGCGGCCAAAGAATTTGCCTGGACTCTGAACTACGGAGGCATTGCCTTGATATGGCGCGGCGGCTGCATCATTCGCTCGGTTTTTCTTGGGAAAATAAAAGAGGCTTTTATTCAGAGTCCCGATCTCTCGAATCTCTTGCTGGATCCGTTCTTCAGAAAGACCATCTCAAGTTCGCAGCAATCATTAAGAAATGTGCTTGTCGAGGGCATGAAAAATGGAATCCCTACGCCCGCTTTGTCGTCTGCGTTGGCTTATTATGACGGCTACCGAAGTGAAAACCTCCCGGCAAATCTTTTGCAGGCACAGAGAGATTTTTTCGGGGCGCATCAGTATGAGAGAACTGACAAACCGCGTGGAGAATATTTTCATACCAACTGGACCGGCAGGGGTGGCGAAACAACCTCAACCGTCTATTCAGGATGATTTTTAAAATAAATAGCAAAATCGAAATAAAAAGACCGATGGATATTGGAAAGCTGAAAGGGCATCAGACGGGCGCATCCTGCGGGATCGGGCAGGCCTGGGTTTCAGAACGCCCATTTATAACGAACTGGGGTCTGCCCGTGCCTGCGGCCAGTGGGCACCAAAGCTGCGGCTGTGGGGCTGTGACTGAATCTAAAATAACGCACCCCCGTCGCTCACCCCATTTTTGAGGCTCTCCTTCATGATTCGCCGTCTTCTGCTTGCGCTGCTCATTGTTTGCCTCTTGGGAGCTGGTATCTGGTGGGCAAAGCGTCCTAAACCGATCCCGGTCTTGCTCACGACCATTGACCAGGGCCGGGTCGAGGCCAGCATTGCCAACACCCGTGCCGGAACCGTGGAGGCCTGCTTGCGCACCAAGTTGTCGGCCACGATGGGTGGACGCATTGAAGTGTTGGCCGTGAAAGAAGGAGACCGTGTCAAGAAAGGGCAGTTATTGATGAAGCTGTGGAACGACGACCAGCAGGCACAAAGCACGCTGGCCCTGGCGCAGGTGCAGACAGCACGCCAGCGGGTCACTGAAGCCTGCACGCTGGCCGCCAATGCCGAGCGCGAGGCCGAGCGGCAAAAATCCTTGTTCAAGCAGGGCTTTGTGTCAGGCTCGCGTGATGAGCAGGCCCGCACCGAGGCCCAGGCCAAACGCGCCGGCTGCGACGCGGCGAAGGCCGATGTGGCACAGGCCCAGGCCCGGGTCAACGTCACGCGAGTTGAGCAGAGCCGCACCGTTCTGTACGCCCCGTTTGCCGGCAGGGTGGCCAAGATTGTGGGCGAGGTGGGAGAATATTCCACGCCTTCGCCACCGGGCGTGCCAACGCCCCCCGCCATCGACCTGATCGACGATACCTGTCTGTATGTGCGCGCACCGATGGATGAGGTGGATGCGCCAAAGATCGCGGCTGGCCAGACGGTGCGCATCAGCTTTGACGCGCTGCCCAAGCAGACTTTCCCGGGCAAGGTCAAGCGTGTGGCGCCCTATGTCTCGGCCGTCGAAAAGCAGGCCCGCACGGTCGACATCGAGGCCACGCTGGACGCCGACAAAGCGTCACCGAGTCTGCTCGTGGGCTACAGCGCCGACGTCGAAGTGATTCTGGCGGTACGCGACAAGGTCCTGCGCGTGCCCACCTCGGCCCTGCAGGAAGGCGCCCGGGTGCTGGTCGCCGCGCCCGATGGCACTTTGCAGGAGCGAAAAATCAAGACCGGGCTGACAAATTGGGAATTCACCGAAGTCCTTGAGGGCCTGGCAGCGGGCGACCGCGTGGTCACCTCGCTGGAGCGCGAAGGCGTCAAGGCAGGCGCCGTCTACGTGGTCGATGACAAGTCAAAAAAATGAGTGCGGCGCAAATTGAGCTCGTCGGAATCGAACGGGTATTTCACCTGGGCGACTCCGAGGTGCATGCGCTGCGCAATCTCAATTTGTCGATTGCTGCAGGTGAATATGTGGCGGTGATGGGGCCCTCTGGCTCGGGCAAATCAACCTTGCTCAACCTGCTCGGTTTGCTGGACCGCCCCAACACCGGCTTGTATCGACTGGAAGGCCGCGACGTCACGACACTTTCCCCCGACGAGCAGGCGCGCGTGCGCAGCGAGCGCATTGGCTTTGTGTTTCAGAGCTTTCATTTGGTGCCACGCCTGACCGCTGCCGAGAACATCGCCCTGCCCATGGTGCTGGCCGGTCTGGCGCCGGCACAACGCGCCAGCCGGGTCAAGCAGGCGCTCAAGGACTACGGCCTGGCTAACCGGGCCAATCACCGGCCCGACGAACTCTCGGGCGGGCAGCGCCAGCGCGTCGCCATTGCCCGCGCCACCATCATGCAGCCGGCCGTGATTCTGGCCGACGAGCCGACTGGCAACCTGGACCGCAGCACCGGTGACGAAGTAATGCGCCTGCTCGAAGCGCTCAATGCCGACGGCGTGACCCTTATTTTGGTGACCCATGACGCCAGCCTGGGCGCGCACGCCCGGCGTCAGTTGCTGATGGAAGACGGTGCTGTGCAGCATGACCCCACCCCCCCGCCATGCGCCCCGCCGACCTGATCCGTTTTGCGCGTGACGCGGCCACCGGCAACCCGCTGCGCGCGTCCCTGCTGGTGTTGGCCATGGCGATTGGTGTGGCCGCCGTGGTGGTGCTCACGGCGCTGGGTGACGGCGCCCGGCGCTTCGTGATGAGCGAGTTTTCTTCGCTCGGCAGCAACCTGGTGATCGTGTTGCCCGGGCGCTCGCAGACCGGCGGATTCAGCCCGGGCAACGCCATCACCAACACGCCGCGCGACCTGACCATTGACGATGCGCAAGCCCTGCAACGCGCTAGCGCGGTCCGCCGCGTGGCACCGTTGGCGGTGGGCACCTCCGAGATCAGCGCCGCTGGCAAACTGCGCGAGGTGATGGTAGCGGGCACCAGCTCGCAATACCTGGAACTGCGCCACATGGCGCTGGCCCAGGGGCGCTTTCTGGCTCCCGGCGACTGGCGCCGGGGCGCCAACGAAGCCGTGATTGGCGCCAAGGTGCGCGACGAAATTTTTGGCAGTAGCCCGGCGCTGGGCCAATTGGTGCGCATTGGCGACCGACGGGTTCGGATCATCGGTGTCCTGGCCCCCAGCGGTCAGGGTCTGAGCATGAACACCGATGAACTGGTGTTTGTGCCGGTATCGCTGGCGCAAGCCATGTTCAACAGCAACACCTTGTTTCGCATCCTGATCGAAGCTCATGGGCGCGAGGCCATCGAGGCGGCCAAGACGCAGGTCACCGACATCATCAAGTTGCGCCATGAAGGCGAACAGGACGTCACCGTGATCACCCAGGACGCTGTGCTGGCCACCTTTGACCGCTTGCTGGGCGCATTGACACTGGGCGTCGCCGGTATTGCGGCGATCAGCCTGGCAGTCGCCGGGATTCTGGTGATGAACGTGATGCTGGTGTCGGTAACCCAACGCACCGCCGAGATCGGATTGCTCAAGGCGCTGGGCGGGACCAGCAGCGCCATCCGTCAGGTTTTTTTGACCGAGGCGACCCTGCTCTCGCTGGCCGGTGCACTGCTGGGTTTTGTGCTGGGCCAGATCGGCGCCGCCGTGATTCGCCAGCTTTACCCCACTTTTCCGGCCTATCCGCCGGATTGGGCGGTTCTGGCCGGACTGGGCACCGCCTTGGTCACAGGCATTTTGTTTGGCGTGCTGCCCGCACGCCGCGCGGCCCGGATGAACCCGGTACAGGCGCTGTCCAAGCGCTAATGCCCATGCTGCTGCCCGACGCCGTTCGCCTCGCCCTGGGTGCAGTCACCGCGCAGCGCCTGCGCAGTTTTCTGACCCTGCTGGGGATTGCCGTGGGCATTGCGTCGGTCATCCTGCTGACCTCGATTGGTGAAGGCATCCATCGCTTCGTGCTGGGGGAGTTCACCCAGTTTGGCACCAACATCGCCAGCATCTCGCCCGGCAAGGTCAAGACCTCAGGCCCCGCCCCCACCGGCATCCCCACGTCGGTGCGCCCCCTGACACTGGACGATGCCCGATCCTTGGCGCACCTGCCGCATGTGACGGGCATGACCGCCATGGTCTGGGGCAATACCGAGGTCAGTGGCAACGGGCGCCTGCGCCGCACCACCGTGAATGGCGTGGGCGTTGACATGCTCAAGGTCTACAACATCAAGGTTCGCACCGGCCAGTTTCTGCCGGATGAAGCGCTGGAAAACGCCCGCGCCTTGGTGGTGCTGGGCGCCAAACTCAAGTCCGAACTGTTTGGCAGCGCCAACCCATTGGGCGCACGGCTGCGGGTGGGCAACCTCCAGTTTCGCGTCATTGGCGTGCTGGAAGCCAAGGGCCAGTTTCTGGGTGTCGACCTGGATGATGCCGCCTACATCCCGACCGCGCGCGCGCTGGAACTCTACAACCGCGACGGGCTGATGAAGATCGACCTGGCCTATGAAGAAGGCATCCCGGCAGCGCGCATCGTCAGCGTCGTTAAAAGCACCCTCACGGGGCGACATGGACGCGAAGACTTCACCCTCACCACGCAAGAAGACATGCTGCGCACGCTGTCCAATATTCTGGATATCCTGACCATGGCAGTGGGCGCGCTGGGCAGCATTTCACTGCTGGTCGGCGGCGTGGGCATCATCACCATCATGACCATTGCGGTGAGCGAGCGCACCAGCGAAATCGGTTTGCTGGTCGCGCTGGGGGCACCACGGCGCACGATTCTGGGACTCTTTTTGGGCGAAGCAGTCGCCTTGTCCGCCCTGGGCGGGGTGATCGGCCTGGTTCTGGGCATCGGTCTGGCGCAGTTAATTCACTTGGCGGTGCCAGCCTTGCCGGTGCACACGCCACTGAGCTTTGTGCTGCTGGCCGAAGGCGTCGCCATCGCCATCGGCCTGCTCGCGGGCGTGTTGCCGGCACGCAGCGCCGCACGCCTGGACCCGGTCGAGGCACTGCGCTCAGAGTGAGGGGTCGAGTGGCGCGCCCGCCAACTGCGACCAATCAGCAACGCTTGTCTTGATGCGCAGCTATATCTCTGATCCTGTGCGGGTATGGGCTGGCCTTCTACAATCATGCCCCATGACTCAACCCTTTGATATTTGCATTCGCGGCGACGGCATTGTGGGTCGCACGCTGGCGCTGTTGCTGGCGCGCGAACGGCTTCATGTGGGTCTGGTGTCGAAGCCCGCACCGGCGACCCCGAGCGCTTCGCCCACTGCCTCGGACGTGCGCGCCTACGCTTTAAACGCCAAATCCCGTGCCCTGCTGGAATCACTGCGCTGCTGGCCCGATGCCCAGCACGCAACTGAAGTGCTGGCGATGCGGGTCCTGGGCGATGACGGTGGCGAAGTGAATTTTTCGGCGCAAGAACTCCAAGTCCCAGGGCTGACCTGGATTGTGGATGTGCCGGTGCTGGAGGCCCAACTGGCGGCGGCGGTTCGGTTTCAGCCAGAAATCGAGTTGCTGGACGCAGCGCAAGCCGCCAGCCTGACGGTCATCTGTGAAGGCAAAGCCAGCCGAACCCGCGCCGAATTTGGCATTGAATTTGAGGTTGCCCGCTACCCGCAGACCGCGATTGCTGCGCGCCTGACGTGTGAAATACCGCATCGGCAAACAGCGCGGCAATGGTTTGCGCAAGGTGAAATCCTGGCTTTTTTACCAATCGACGGTCCGCAGGGGAGCTCTGTGGCGATTGTCTGGTCGGTCCTTGATGATCGGGTTGAGGCACTGCTGGGAACGAGCCCGGCCGAGTTTTGTCAGCAGCTTCAGGCCGCCAGTCAAGGCTGCCTGGGCCAACTCACCCTGATCAGTGAGCGCTGTGCCTGGCCGTTGCAATCGGCGCGCGCCAAGCGCTGGGTGGGCAGCCACGGGAGCGTAGCCTGGGCACTGGCAGGTGACGCTGCCCACAACGTCCATCCACTCGCCGGGCAAGGTTTGAATTTGGGCTTGTCTGACGTGGCCGCTTTGGCCCAAACGCTGCACGAGCGCGAATACTGGCGCAGTGTCGGCGATCAAAAACTGCTGCGCCGCTACGAGCGCGCGCGCCAGGCGGAGGTACTGACGATGGGCGCCACCATGGAGGGTCTGCAGCAACTGTTTTCGAACAGCAACGCGGCTTGGCAGGCGGCGCGCAACTGGGGCATGAATGGCTTCGAGCGCAGTGGCCCGGTCAAGCAATGGGTGGCACGCCAAGCCATGGGGTTTTAATGAATAGTCGTATGAAGGGACAACTCAAGATGAAATTAGCTCAACGCGCACTGCTCTGTGCCACCCTGTTGCTGGCTGTGGGCGTTAACGCGCAAGAAGCTACCATTCGCAAGAACCTGGCCGAGCGGATTCCACAACTGGCAAAAATTGACGAAGTCAGCAAGAGTCCCATCGCGAGTTTGTATGAAATTCGGGTCAACGGCACGGAAATTTACTACACCGACGCCGACGGCAACTATCTGGTTCAAGGCAATTTGATCGATACCAAACAGCGCCGCAATCTGACGGAAGAACGCGTCAACAAACTGACCGCCATCAGTTTCGACGCCTTGCCGTTCAAAGACGCCTTCACCATCGTGCGCGGCAACGGCAAACGCAGGCTGGCGGTGTTTGAAGACCCGAACTGCGGCTACTGCAAACGCTTTGAGCGCGAGCTGCAAGGCGTGGACAACGTGACCATTCACCTATTTCTGTACCCGATTCTCAGTTCCGAATCGATCGAAAAATCCAAGCACATCTGGTGCGCCAAAGACAAGGCCAAATCCTGGCAAGACTGGATGGTGCGCGACCAGTTGCCCAAAGTAGCGAGTTGCGACAGCGCCGCCATCACGCGCAACATCGAGATCGGACGCAAATACAAGATCACGGGCACCCCGACCCTGATCTTTGCCGATGGCACGCGGGTGCCGGGCGCGATTGGCGCGGCGGAAGTTGAGAAATACCTGATGACGGCCAAGAACTGAAAACAGGCATGGCGACGCGCCCTCGCCGGGGCCTGCGAACCGTCTTGTCCAGCAGCTAATTTTTTTGCAATTTACTTCTTTATTTATAGCTGCTGGCGCTTATGGAATAAGGGCTAGCAGCCTTTTTTATTAAAACCATGTCATGAACCGTCGACCCAGCAACGCCGCCGCAGCCGTGCACTATCAGGTCGGCCTCCAAAGCCTGCACGCCCATCTGTTTGCGATCACACTGACCATTGCGCAGCCAGCCGCCTTGCAGCGTGTGAGCTTGCCGGTCTGGATTCCCGGCAGCTACCTGGTGCGCGAATTTGCCAAAAATTTGCAACATTTGCAGGCGCACCAGGGCGACCAGGCCGTGGCCTTGCGCCAGGTCGACAAATGCAGCTGGGAGGCCCAATGCCTGAGCAACCAAGCACTGGTTTTGCAGTATGAAATTTACGCGCTTGACAACTCAGTGCGCACCGCCTGGCTGGACAGCGCGCGCGGTTTTTTCAATGGCACCAGCCTGTTTCTGAGGGTCGAGGGCCAAGAGGCGTTGCCGCATGAACTGACGCTCTTGGCGCACCCGGACCTGCCCGACTGGCAACTGGCAACCGGGCTGACCCCGGGCAAGACCACACGCAAGGGCTTTGGCAATTACCTGGCCAGCGGCTACGACGAACTGGTGGACTGTCCGGTCGAGATGGGCCCGTTCTGGCATGGCGCGTTCGTGGCGGGCGGCATCCCGCACCGGTTGGTCGTCGCCGGCGCACCACCCACCTTTGATGGTGAGCAACTGCTGGCCGACACGCAACGCATTTGCGAAGCAGAAATCCAGTTCTGGCATGGTGCCCGGTTGAACAAGCGCGCCCCGGCCAAACCACCGCATAAAACCTATTGCTTCATGCTCAACGCTGTGGACGACGGTTATGGCGGGCTGGAGCACCGCAATTCAACCGCGCTGATCTGCAAGCGCCAGGACTTACCGCGCTTGAGCGGGACGGCGCGCGCGTCCAGCGCCAACCCGCTGCCAGCCACAAAAACCGAAGGCTACCGCACCCTGCTTGGCCTGATCAGCCACGAGTACTTCCATACCTGGAACGTCAAGCGCTTGCGCCCGGCTGAGTTCACCGACTACGACTACGCCCGCGAAAACTACACACAACTGCTTTGGTTTTTTGAAGGCTTCACCAGCTATTACGACGATTTGCTGCTGCGCCGCGCTCATCTGATTGACGACACCGGCTACCTGAAACTGCTCACCAAGACCATCAATCAGGTGCTGCAGACACCTGGGCGTGCGGTGCAAAGCGTGGCGCAAGCCAGCATGGATGCCTGGGTCAAGTACTACCGGCCAGACGAAAATACCCCCAACGCGACCGTGAGCTACTACACCAAGGGGTCGCTGGTGGCGCTGTGTCTGGACCTGACGCTGCGGCAAGAGTGCAAGACCTCATTGGACATCGTGATGCGCGCCTTGTGGCTGCGTTGTCAGGGCGGGCCGATGACCGAGTCCGACTTGGCAGCGGTGCTGGAGGAATTGGCGGGTCGCTCTTTCGCCGCGGAAATCGCCCAGTGGGTGCACGGCACCACCGAGCTGCCGCTGCAGTGCCTTCTGGCGGCGCAAGGCGTGAAGGTACTGGAAGAACCAGCCCAGCTCGCGCAACGCTTGGGTTTGCGCGTGACCGAGACGGCCGGCGTGCAGATCAAGACCGTGCTGCGCGGTGGTGCGGCAGAGCAAGCGGGTTTGGCGGCTGGGGACGAATGGTTGGGCCTTGAAGTGGGCCCGGCCAAGTCAGCCAGCGCCTGGCGCATCAACAAGCTTGATGATCTGCTGCTCTACGCCGGCAGCGCCACCAAGATCTGGGTCTTGGTCGCGCGCGACAAACGCCTGCTGAAACTGCCACTGACACTGCCCAAGGCAATCACCACCTGGCGCCTGGCGGCGCACGACAGTCAACTGATCGGTCAATGGCTTAATGCGACTTGAAACTTTAACGGCACGCCTCATTTTTCAACCCTCATCTGGAGAGCACCATGAACTACGAACTGATCACGATTCGCACCGAAGCCGACAAAATTGGCATCCTGACCTTGAATCGCCCGAAGCAACTCAATGCGCTGAACGACCAGTTGATGACTGAGTTGGGTACGGCGCTCAAGGCCTTTGACAGCGATCCGGCGATTGCCTGCATGATCATTACCGGCAGCGAAAAAGCCTTTGCCGCCGGCGCCGACATTGGCGCCATGGCCCAACTCAGCTTTGCCGATGCCTACAAAGGCGACTTCATCACGCGCAACTGGGAGCAAATTCGCAGTGTGCGCAAGCCGGTCATTGCGGCCGTCAGCGGTTTTGCACTGGGCGGCGGCTGCGAGTTGGCGATGATGTGCGACTTCATCATCGCCGCAGACAACGCGCGCTTCGGGCAGCCCGAGATCAAACTCGGCATCATTCCCGGCGCCGGTGGCACCCAGCGGCTGCCGCGCGCAGTGGGCAAGTCCAAGGCCATGGACCTGGTGCTGACTGGTCGCATGATGGACGCCGTTGAAGCCGAACGCGCCGGCCTGGTCAGCCGCGTGGTGCCGCTGGACAAACTGATGGAAGAAGCGTTGGGTGCGGCGCTGATGATTGCCGAGTATTCACAAATTGCCACCCTGGCCGCGAAGGAGTCGGTCAACCGGGCGTTTGAAGGCACGCTGAGCGACGGCATCATTTTTGAACGCCGCCTGTTCCATGCGCTGTTTGCCACCGCCGATCAAAAAGAAGGCATGGACGCTTTTTTGAACAAGCGCAAGGCGAACTTTCTACATCAATAAGAGCGCAAGGCGGGGCTTAGCCTCCTGCTTCTGGTTATAATTTATGGCTTCGGCGCTTTAGCTCAGTCGGTTAGAGCGATGGAATCATAATCCACAGGTCCGCGGTTCGAATCCGTGAAGCGCCACCAGTCAGAGCCCGCAAGGGATATGGAAAGCCTGCTACTTAATTGTTAGCAGGCTTTTTTGTTGGCTGTCTATTTTTGTCATTTACAGACTTTTTACAGACTGCGGCACATGGTTTCGTACCTTCCAGCGCCAGCACAAACCCAGCACCATTACCCGGTAACGCTCTTTTTAAGCGGTTTCGTGACCGTCACGAAAATGACAGGCATTAAAAAACCCGCACGCCGCGGGCTCTGATTCCTTTGATTAAATTCAATCATTCAAACCACCGGCATCGCGTGCGCGTGCGCGTACTGCGTAGTAAATTCAATCAATCAACCCGTGAGCTTCGCGCGCGCGGGCGTATTGTTCAGCAAAGCCTGCATTGATTCCCCGATTGAATCTTCCCATCAATCAATCCACTTTGCCATCGTCGGCGTACGCTTACTATTGACAACCCGCGATATCATTCGCGAATCCATTAAAAAAGACTGCGAACAGGGAGAGGGATATGCGTTTGGTTGTACTGGTTCTGGCCGGGTTGCTCGCGCTGCCTGTTTTCGGCGCTGTGAGTTTCGGCGACGAGGTTGTTGACTGCCTGATGGCTAAAGGCGCAAAGCCCACCGGTCCGCTGCTCGATGCCGACATGGTGGTTTGCGAGAAAGAGGTGCAGCAAGCAAGGGACAGCGCTGACCAGAAGGCGCGTGCCAATACCGGGTCGGCATACGTTGCCATCGCGATCCAAAAACCTGATTCGGTCGCATGGCACCTCTAAACCTAGTCCACGTAGGGCGGCGATGAGGTCAGGGCCATTGCTGCAGCCAGCTATGTCATCCACATCCTCGCGGCGGCGCGGGCGGGTCATTAATGCAGGGATCACGCGCAGGTGTCGCGGGTTGTCGGTGCCTGTAAACTTGCGCGTGTCCGGGGCGCTCGATTCTGCTTTTTGTGGGGTCGGGCGTTTCATTTATGCCACCCCCAGCAGGCGGCGAATATCAGCAGTCACCCAATGCAGGCGGCCATTGATGCGCCGGGGGCGAAGTGGTCCCGATTCTTTGCAGGCGTAGATACGAAGGGTTTGCTGCGCCAAATGCAGATAGTGCGCAGCGGCGGCGGTGTCTACAGTCGGACGGCTCTCATGATCCAGCGGAGTGAACTGTTGCGGGTTTTTGGCCTCGCGCATCGTTGCGATGCTTGTGTGGGTTGCGGCATCGTGCTAATTGACTTTGGATTTTCCATGCTTGCACCCCTTCAAGGTGGTCACTTCAAATAGGAGCCCCAGCAAGCGGGTGAAGGTGCCCGCCTTTCGTCTGGCCGGACTAGCTGGGGCAAAACTGATTTACGCGGCTTTCAGCTCTGGCTCGGCCATGCGTTTGATGCGCTTGCGGTCTTTGGCGGTCTGGCGTGCTGTCCATAAATCCCGCTGGGTTTGCAGCGCCAGCCAGTACCCCGGCGACGTTCCCAAGGCTTCAGACAATCGCAAGTCCATATCAGCAGACACGGCGGCATGGCCGTGCAACACACGCGACAACATCACCCGGCTGATACCGATATGCGCGGCAAAGGCGGTCACGCTCGCGCCCAGGTCATCAAGCCAGCCGGTCAGCAGTTCGCCAGGGTGCGCGGGGTTGTGCATGTTCATGATGTGCCTCTCAGTGGTAATCCAGATAATCCAATAGCTCTACGTCCGCACCAACAAACCTAAAAGCCAGTCGCCAGTTTGCCTGTACGGTCACGGCATAAAACCCGGCACGGTCGCCAGACAGTCCATGCAAGCGCCACGAAGGGCGGCTCAGGTCTTGCGGCCCACTGGCGACATTCAAGGCGGTCAGCAACTCACGCAGGCGCTTGGCGTGAATGGGTTGAATGCCTGTCATGCGGCCAGTCTTGAAATACGCTTCAAGCCCTTTATGCCGGAATGTGAGAATCATAAACTGTTAAGCATTGATTTACAAGTTAACCATTAACCACGCGCAAAGCACCGGGCGCGGCCTTGGCATCAAACACTATCCCGGCCTGCTCCAAAATCCAGCCCTCGATTTTCTCGTGGTGAACCCGTAGCAGGTCAAGCGGTCGCACGGTGTAATGCTTTTCAGCCGTGGCGCTGGGTTTGTGTCCCATCAGTTGGGCCACCACACCCACCGGAACTTCCAGCCATTCGGTCAGCGATTTGAACGAGCGGCGCAGACCATGCAAGGTCAAACCCTCGATACTGGCCACCGTGCCGGCGCAATTTAGGTGACTGCGCGGCATTGTGATGTGTCCTGTAGCGCTACTCTCCACGATGTCACCTAAAGGTAATTTGACGCCCTTTGCATCTGCCCTTTGCGCCCGGCGTTCAATGTTCTTTTCGTCCATGCTCACGGCTCTGGTACTGGAAAAAACCCATTCATTACGCTTTGGTAGCGCGGCCAACAGGTGACCGACATAGGGCGTCAGCGGTATGACGCGCTCCCCCTCCACCTTGTCGCGGATGGTCATGCCCTTCCACTTGGTGTTCACATCCTCCCAACGCATCGTCAGCACTTCACCGGGCCGAGCGCCAGTCAACAGCATGGTTTGCAAATAGGCAGAAACCACTGGGTTTTGTAGCTGACGCACGGCTGAGAACCATGCTTCCAACTGACCACGCTGCAATACGTCGGACTTAATTCCGGCCTTGCCGAATGCTTCGCGGGCCTTCTTTGTCTTGGCTGGATTCACGGCAGGCAGCGAGCCAGCGTAGGCGGGTTGTTCAGCGCACCAACCGAGAAACCCTTTGAGCAGTCGCCACGCAAGTCGGGCCGATGTTGGACGAGTTAACGCTTCCTTCGTCGCCCACGCCTCTATGACAGGCGCTGTAAGGTCGCGCAAGGGCAATGCCATCAAAGGGAAAAGCGGCATGTCAATAGTCACGCCGCGGCCATCGGTTCCGCGCTTGGCGGGCACGCCACCAGCACGCGCCAGTTTCACATGGTCGTTGTAGTGAAGGTCACCCCAGCGCGGCT
Source organism: Gammaproteobacteria bacterium (assembly GCA_025359085.1). Taxonomy (GTDB): domain Bacteria; phylum Pseudomonadota; class Gammaproteobacteria; order Burkholderiales; family Burkholderiaceae_C; genus Rhodoferax. The sequence goes on along the minus strand of JANYHL010000137.1, from coordinate 2,816 downwards.
TACGCTCTGTCAGGTACACGGTCCATGCCTCGCCCACTGTCAGGGTTTGGGCGGCTTCCTGTTGAGCTTGCTGCGCTTGCTTGGCTGCGGCGGCCTCAAGGGCCGCGGCTTTATCGGTGGATTGCTGACGCTCCGCCTCTCGCGGGTCAGTACCCTTCTCAGTTAGCCCACGCAGACGGTGCGCTTCGGCCTTGGCATCATCAATCGACACGGTCGGCCATTCGCCCAGAGCACGGGTGAACAGTTTGCCTTTGATGCGGGTTTCAAATTGCCAGTGCTTGCCCCCGGCCTTGGTAACGCGAAGGCGTAAACCCTTTTTGTCGGCATCCCGCACCAGCACGAACGGCGAGCCATCAGGGCAGGCAGCACGCTCTAGCAGGCCATGCGTCAGCTCTTGGGCGGCGGTGTAGTCAATCGCGGCGGTCTTGCTTGGTCGTGCCATGTTGAACCCCTTTACAGATTTACAGACTTTTTACAGACTGGATTTTGCTATTTAGGCGAATATCAATCAACACTCAAGCTGTTCACTTGTCCAGTGCCTAGTTTGTAAGCTGTTGATTTATATTGATTCTACTACCTGAATCAACATGGGCGAATGACTATTTATGAGGAATCATAATCCACAGGTCAGCGGTTCGAATCCGTGAAGCGCCACCAGTCAGAGCCTGCAAGGGATATAGAAAGCCTGCTATTTAATAAATAGCAGGCTTTTTTTATTTTTATTGGCATTCAACTACTTGCGGGCTAACGGCAATCAACTTGACCGAATGCGGCATCAGCAGGCTGAAGATGCCGGTCATTAGCTAGGCAAGGAGCAGACCGCAAAAAACCGGTTCCGTAGCGGGTCTGCTGGCTATGGCGGCACTTGCGAGGTGACTCGGGAACTTGTCCTGGCAAGCAGGTGCGCCTTGGCGCGCACCCATAAAAAAACCCCGCAACAGCGGGGTTTTTTTGAAACCAGTCCGAAGACTGGTGCCTGATGCAAATAATCTGATTACTTGCGTGTACCAACCACTTCGATTTCTACACGACGGTTCTTGGCACGGCCTTCTTTGGTCTTGTTGTCAGCAACAGGTTGCAATTCGCCCTTGCCTTCGGTATAAACGCGGTTTTTCTCGATGCCCTTGGACACCAAGTATGCCTTCACAGCTTCAGAACGACGAACCGACAACTTTTGGTTGTAAGCATTGGTACCGACGGAGTCGGTGTGACCGACAGCGATGATGACTTCCAGGTTGATACCTTGGACTTTACCAACCAGGTCGTCCAGTTTGGCCTTGCCTTCAGGCTTGAGCACCGACTTGTCGAAGTCGAAGAAAGCGTCAGCGGCATAAGTCACTTTGGAGGCGGCGACGGGTTGAGGCGCTGGTGCGGGTGCAACCACTGCCGGGGCAGGCGCAGGCGCAGGAGCAGGAGCAACTACGGGTGCCACAGGCGCGGCCTGGGCAACGATAGCGCCGTCGCAGCCAACGGCTGCGGTAGCGGGAGTCCAGAAGTTGTCGCGCCAGCACAGTTCATTGGTGCCATTTTTCCAGGTGATGCCGTTGGGATTGACCCAGTTATCGACCGTTTGGGCGCCAGCGACCGTTGCAAACGCTGCGGCAACAACCAGCATCGCCACTTTATTCAATTTCTTCATGTGTTCTCCTAGTGGGGAAAAAAGCCGCAGCAGCGCTGCGAAAATTTAAAGACGCTCCAGATGCCAATCACCTGAAACGTTAAATGCATTGTGCCACACCGGTATTTGGCCAAGAAGCCGAAACTGCGCTTCGGCATTGTCTCCTACATAAAATACAGTATTAACCAGCGCCGCCGTTGCCGGGAAGCCACAGGGCAAGTCAGCCAGACGCCTATTAGAATGGCAGGCTGCCATTGACCCTGCCCTAGCCACGAGCGCCCCATGACCCAATTCGCCAAAGAAACCTTGCCCGTCAGCCTTGAAGAGGAAATGCGGCGCAGCTACCTCGATTACGCCATGAGCGTGATTGTGGGGCGTGCCCTGCCCGATGCGCGGGACGGTTTGAAACCGGTGCATCGGCGCGTGCTGTTTGCCATGCACGAACTCAATAATGACTGGAACAAGCCCTACAAAAAATCTGCCCGTATCGTGGGCGACGTCATTGGCAAGTATCACCCGCACGGCGACAGCGCGGTCTACGAGACCATTGTGCGCATGGCGCAGGACTTTTCCCTGCGCCATATGCTGGTGGATGGCCAGGGCAATTTCGGCTCGGTCGACGGCGACAACGCTGCGGCCATGCGATACACCGAAATTCGCATGTCGAAGATCGCCCATGAATTGTTGGCCGATCTGGACAAGGAAACCGTCGATTTCGGACCTAACTACGATGGCAGCGAAAACGAGCCGCTGGTCATGCCGGCCCGGTTCCCCAATTTGCTGGTGAATGGTTCGTCCGGCATTGCAGTGGGCATGGCCACCAACATCCCGCCCCACAACCTGAACGAAGTGGTGGATGCCTGCCTGCACCTGCTGCGCAACCCGGAGGCCTCGATTGACGAACTGATGGAAATTGTGCCCGCCCCCGACTTCCCCACGGCCGGCATCATTTATGGCATTCAGGGCGTCAAGGACGGCTATCGCACCGGTCGGGGTCGGGTGGTGATGCGGGCCAAGGTGCATTTCGAAGACATCGACAAAGGCCAGCGCCAGGCCATCATCGTTTACGAGCTCCCCTACCAGGTCAACAAAAAAACCCTGCAAGAGCGCATGGCTGAACTGGTGCACGAGAAGAAAATCGAGGGCATCAGCCACATCCAGGACGAGTCTGACAAGTCCGGCATGCGCCTGGTGATCG
>JANYHL010000089.1 GCA_025359085.1 Gammaproteobacteria bacterium | reverse complement strand
CCCTGCATGGCCGCCAGCGCCGACCCGGTGTCAACCTGGCTGGCGCGTGCGCCCTCCAGCCGCAACAGATCGATGATCACGCGCAGCAGGCTCATGACGACTGCCCTGGCAGCTGGGGCGCCGGGCCGGCTCGACCAGGTCGTCCAGCAAGGCGTCAGGCAGGCAGTCGGGGCGCTGCTATGACATCGACAGGCAGGCGCCGCGGGCTGACTAAGCAGCGACGGTGAAACCAGGCCTTGCAAGCGCTCGTTTTAGCTGCGGCACAATGCACGGCCAGCCAACCCGCAGAGCCCGCCATGCCCGATCTTTCACTCGTCATCCAGAAGAACGCCGACCAAGCGGCGCAGTTGATTCTGTTGTGCCACGCTAGCGGGGCCGATGCCGCGTCGCTGCTGCCCTTGGGCGCGCGACTGAGTGAAGCCTTCCCCCAGGCCACCATCGTGTCCCTGCAAGCCGATACGTCGGCTGACTCGCCCCAGCGCTGCGAATGGTTTCCCATGGCCGATGTGACCGACGAGAACCGCCCGCTGCGGGTAGCCCAAGCCCTGCCAGCGCTGCAAACCGCCGTGCGTGACTGGCAGGAGCGCAGTGGTGTATCGGCAGCAGCCACCGCGTTGATCGGCCTGTCGCAGGGCGCGGAAATGGTGTTGGAGCTGAGCAAATTGCAGCCCATGCTGGCCAGTCGCGTGGTCGCCGTGGGCGGACGCTTCACCACACTGCCGGATGCGCCTCCAGCCGTGACCACCATCCATTTTCTGCATGGCAAGCAAGACGAGCTGACGCCCTACAGCCACAGTGTGACCGCGGCCCACCATTTGCGTGACATGGGCTGTGACATCACGGCCGAGGTGCTGCCCTTTGTCGGTCATGACCTGCACCCCGATTTGATAGCGCTGGTCATCACCAAACTCAGCACCCATATTGCCCGACATTTGTGGACGGCGGCGCAGGAGGCAGAACCCAACGACAAGGGCCCCGATGCGTCCGATTGAACGTACCCTGGCAGGCCTCTTGGCCCTGGGTCTTGCCACCGTGGCCCCGGCGATGAGCCCTGTGCAAGAGGCCTCCATATCCGAGGCCGGGTGACGCCAAGGTGATGGTGTCGGTGTCAACGCAGCGCTTGGACGGGCTGCGTTGCACCTGTGCGGTGATCAAGCTGGCACAGCAGGGGCGAATCGATCTGGATGAGGGTCGATTGCGGCCCGGGGTGAGGCCCGGTGCGCGGCTCCGCGTGTCGATGTCATATGCCTTTTAGGCCGCCAGCCCAGTGGCTGCGGTCTTGTGCGCTATTAATAACAAAGCAATCTCAAATACGGTTGGGCGCCGTCGCCACATAGCGGCAACCCTGCCAGCTTGAGCGCCGCGCCAACTCAGCCGACAGACGCGGCGCCAGTTCGGACAGGCGCAGGTTCCACGCGGGCGCGAGTTTCAGTGACGGCGGCACTTCGCTGCCGATGCGCTGCAGCAGAATCCCGGGCGACAGGCGTTCGATGAAATCGACCAGCAAACCGATGCAGGCCTGCTCATCGAGCAGTGGCACCGCCGCCGGGTCGCGCTGCCATTCACGCGCCAGCGCGGTGCCGCGCACCAGTTGCAACTGATGCAGTTTGAGCGCGTGGATCGGCAGCGCCGAGAGCTGGCGTGCGCCGTCGAGCATGCTGGCATGGGATTCGCCCGGCAGGCCCAGCATGACGTGGGCGGTGACGTCCAGCCCGCGCGCCGCTGCGCGTTCGATCGCGTCCACGCTGGCGGCAAAATCGTGGCCGCGGTTGACCCGCGCCAGCGCCGCGTCGTTGCAGGACTCGACACCGATCTCAAGCTCGATGATGTGGCCGCTTGCCAGCTCAGCCAAGTAATCCAGCACGGCGTCGGGCAGGCAGTCGGGGCGGGTGCCGATCGCCAGGCCGCTGATCTGCGGATGGGCCAGTGCCTCGGCGTAGCAGGCGCGCAGCCGCTCGAATTCGCCATAGGTGTTGCTGTAACTCTGAAAATACGCGATGTAGCGCTGCGTGCCGGGGTAGCGCCGCTGCAGGAATTCCAGTCCGGCGTCGATCTGCTCCGTGATGCTCTGGCGCCGATGCAAGTAGCCCGGCGTGAAACTGGCGTTGTTGCAGAAGGTGCAACCCCCGGTGCCGACCAGGCCATCGCGATTCGGACAGGTGAAGCCCGCCAGCACCGAGACCTTCTGCACCCGCCCGCCATGGCGGGTTTTCACATGGTCGTTCCAGGCGTGGTAGCGGCGTTCGCCAAAGGGGGAACTGGCGGCAGGCGTCATGCGGTGCGCCGTGGGCGCGCGGCGCCAAAAAGACAGTGTGAACTGAGCACAGGAGAGAACGCCATCGTGGGGTGCAATTCAAAAATGAAGCCATTTTAAGTAAGCGCTGGGCAGCCACTGGCTCGACGCAGCAGGCGGGGCGCCGCCAGGCC
>JANYHL010000072.1 GCA_025359085.1 Gammaproteobacteria bacterium | reverse complement strand
TGGCGACCCATGCAATCGGGGCGGGCGCTACGGGCGCCAACCCCGGTTTTTCTGCCCGCGCCAAATGTACCCAATCCACCACCTCAGCATCGGGCTGGTAGCCTGGCACCAGGTATTTGAGCAAGGTGCGAACCAGTGGCACGTCGTTCGCATTCAGCGCCTGCTTCAGCACCTGCAAACGGGCCGTCAAATCTGCCAATGGCAGAAATTCTTCATGGGCTTTCATGATGCGCGGGTGTTTGGTGGGCAAGGGGTTGTCACCAATCAGCAACTCCTCGTAGAGCTTTTCGCCTGGGCGCAAACCGGTGATCTCGATGGCGATGTCGCCAGCTGGGTTGGCTTCATCACGCACCGACAAGCCTGATAGCTCCACCATGCGGCGCGCGAGGTCAATGATGCGCACCGGCGCGCCCATGTCCAGCACAAACACATCGCCCCCGCTGGCCATGGAGCCGGCTTGAATCACCAACTGTGCCGCCTCTGGGATGGTCATGAAATAGCGGGTGATATCGGCGTGTGTCAGGGTAATCGGGCCGTTGGCCTTGATCTGCTTGCGAAACAGCGGCACCACCGAGCCACTGGAACCCAGCACATTACCAAAGCGCACCATGGAAAACCGGGTATTGGCAGCCTGCGTTGCCACTGCGGTAGCCAGCGCCTGCAATATCATTTCGGCCAGGCGTTTGCTGGCGCCCATGATGTTGGTGGGTCGCACAGCCTTGTCGGTACTGATCAGCACAAAATCACGCACACCCGCATCCAGCGCCAGCCGGGCGACCGTCCACGTGCCCAGTGCGTTGTTTTTGACGCCCTCGGCCGGGTTGTGCTCCACCATCGGTACATGTTTGTAAGCGGCCGCGTGGTAAATAGTGTGCGGCCTCCAGGTGTGCATGATTTCACGCATGCGGTCTTCGTCGCGCACGGAGGCCAGCAAGGGCAGAAGGCGCACGCCCGCTTGGTCTTCGTCAGCCAGCAGTTTGATCAATTCATGGTAAATGGTATAGAGCGCAAACTCACTTGAATCCACCAGCAACAACCTGGTTGGCCCTGACCGAATGATCTGGCGACACAGCTCACTGCCAATGGAACCCCCGGCGCCCGTCACCAATACCACCTTGTTGCGAATGTTCTTACCCAGCAGCAGTGCGTTGGGTGGCACGGAATCCCGGCCTAACAGGTCATCAATATCGAGATCGAGCAAATCACTCACCTGCACCCGCCCTTGCGCCAAATCCATCAAACCCGGCAGCGTGCGCACCACCACACCGACGTTGCGCATCTGTTCCAAAATTTCATTGCGGCGCTGGCGCGTCGTTGACGGCATGGCCAGCAGCACATCGCTCACCTCCAGCCTTGCCACCCATTGGGCCAGCTCGGCGGGGTTGTAAATGCGCAAGCCATTGAGTACCTGACCGTGCAAACGGTCATCGTCGTCAAAAAAACCAACAGCCCGCATAGACCGATCATTGGCCATGGCACCGGCCAATTGGCGACCGGCCGAGCCTGCCCCGTAAATCAGCACCTTGCTCAAGGTTCGGTACTGCAGGTGGTTCATGTATTCACCACTCAGACAATAACGCCCCAAAGCGCGTGAGGCACCGACCGCCAGCAACAGCAGCAAAGGTTGCAGCAAGCCCACCGTGTGGGGTACCTCCGGCAGGTCGAGCGCGGCCAGCAAGACGGCATAAGCCACCCCATAGATAAAAACGGCCTTGGTCACGGTCGTCAGGGCAGACACATCGGCATACCTGAAGATGGCCCGGTACAAACCCATTTTGACAAAAATGGGCAGCGCCAAGGCCAGCGACAAACCCACCGCCAACCACTGGGCGCCCTGCATCACAACCCAGCTCTCCAGACTAAAATACAAGGCAAGCCAGACTGTGAAAACACACAAAATAACATCCACACCGATCGCAACCAATCGTTTGACGAGGCGTGACAATTTCAACAAAGGGGCGGCAAGCTGGTTGATCATGACTTCTCCTGGCGCAGGGACAAAACCGTCGGTAATCTATTTACAAATATCTTCATCATCTGTATCAATTATCGCCGAGCCCGCGTTGTCTGCCCCGTTGTCACGCCACTTGCCCTGCCGTTCGGGTGCCGTTTCAGCACTTCAGGAGTTGTTCCAGTTCACTCTAGTTCAGCAATCAGCTCAATCTCGACACAAGCGCCGAGCGGGATTTGCGCTACCCCAAAGGCGCTGCGGGCGTGGGCCCCTTTAGCGCCAAAGACCTCGCCGAACAGTTCACTGGCGCCGTTGGTGACCAGGTGCTGCTCGGTAAAGTCACCGCTGGAGTTGACCAGTGACATGAGTTTGACGATGCGTTTGACGCGGTTCAGATCGCCCACCGCCGCGTGCAAGGTCCCTATCAGATCAACGGCAATGGCGCGCGCGGCGGCTTTGCCGTCTGCGGTACTGATGTTTTTGCCGAATTGGCCGACCCACACCTTGCCCTCTTTCTTGGCAAGGTGACCGCTCAAGAAAACCAGCTTGCCCGTTTGGACAAACGGCACATACGCGGCAGCGGGCGCGGCCACGGGCGGCAGGGTGATGTTGAGTTGGCTGAGTTTGTCGTAAATGCTCATGCTGCTTCCTTGGTGATTTTTATGAATGAAATTGGCCTCTAGCCCTTGATGAATAACCGTATATAGCTATAAAATAAATAGCAATTTACCGGTTAGCCGTCTGACACCGTCTCCACCGTCACACCGACCCACAAGGTGTGGTCGGCCCCGCCGTGGATGACGCCGCGAATGGGCGACACGTCAGAGAAGTCGCGCCCCAGGGCCAGGGTGACATAGTCCTCGCCGGGGGAGTGCCAGCCGCTGCGGTTGTTGGTGGGGTCCAGATCGCACCAGCGTGCACCCGCAGGCAGATCCGGTACATACACCGACACCCAGGCGTGAGACGCATCGCTGCCTTGAAGTTTGACGCTGCCCGGCGGCGGCAAGGTGAGCAAATAGCCGCTGACATAGCGCGCCGCAATGCCCATGGCCCGCAGGCAGGCAATCATGATGTGGGCAAAATCCTGGCATACCCCTTTGCGTTGCGCCAGCACCTCCCGTGCCGGGGTGTTGATCTGGGTGCTTTCACTCTCGTAGGTGAAGTCGCTGTGAATGCGCTGCATCAAGTTTTGCGCTGCCGCCAGTACGCCGGTGCCGGGCGCAAAACTGGGCCGCGCATAAGCCGAAAATTCGCTGTGCCGGGGCACAAAGGGGGACGCGAAGACAAATTCAGTCGCGGCGTCAAAGCGCATGTCCGCGCGATAACGAAACAGCTCCCGGGTCTGCTCCCAGCTGATACTGCTCGTGGGAGGCGAGGAGTTAACCGTCTCGACCAGGCTGTGCGCTACCACTGTGAGGGCCTCGTGGGGCGTTTGCAATGAAAAAAAACAGCGGGTGTTGCCAAAGACGTCTTGGGTCTGACTGAGTTGGGCGGGTAGCGGGTCGATCTGCAGCGTGTGGTCCAGCAGCCTTTGCCCACGCGCGCTCAAAGGTTGCAGGTAGGCCATGTGCTGCGCGGTTTTTATCGCGGGCGTGTAGTCATAGCGGGTTTCGTGGGTCACGCGCAGTTTCATGTGCCCAGGCTCTGATTGATTTCGCCCGAATGCGTGAAATAAGTGCTGCTGATGGCATCCGATGCCTCCCTGGCCGCGGCAGAGCATTGCCGCAGCAAATCGTTCAGCATAAACGAGCCCTCGTTTGAACCTGCGGGCCGGGTTTCGCACAGTTGTGCCCGATCCCAGGTTTGCGGGTCGGGCACGCGCCACGACAAGGCGCCGGGTTGGCCCGGCGCACTGTCGGCCAGTTTGGCCAGATGCCCGCGCAAGGTGCTCGCCACCCGGGCCAATGAACGCAGGTTGTCGGGGGCAAGCACCAGCAAGTCCAGCAGGGCGGCGATGCCCGGACTGTGCTGGTATTGCGCGTGCAAGGGGATGCTGCAGTCAAACAACGACGTCATGGCTTCAAAACCCCCTTCGGTGTGCACACTGCCGGTCTCCAAGCCGCGTGCCAGCGCGCTAGTCAAAAAGCCCAGACGCTCGATATGTTGGCCAATGCTGAGCAAGCGCCAGCCGTCGTCGCGCGTCATGCGCTCAAGCTCGGCGCCGGTGATGGCGGCCAGTTGGTCACTGGTGCTTTGCAACAGCTGCAGGGCCGCCTGCGACGAATAATCGCCGTTGCTGGCGTGCTCGGCACAGCCGGCAAACAGCTCTTCTTCGGCCCGGACAATCACGCGCCAATGCGCCTGCGACAAGCGCTCACGCACGGTGGAGGCGGCCATTTTCAAGGCGCGCAGGCAGTAGCCGACACTGGTGGCGCCCTCAGAACTGCCCAGGCTGGTGATCAGCGAACGCTCAAAAACGCGGCGCGCCTGAATCGGTGACGGCACACCCGGCAGCACCAGCGTGTTGGCCAGCGCCATGCTGCCCAGCCAGGCCAGCAAGGACGGCGACGATGGCTCTTCGCCATTGAGACATTGCAGCGCCAGGCCGGCCAGCCGCAGCGCGTTTTCGGTACGTTCGGTGTAGCGGCCCAGCCAAAAAAGATTTTCTGCTGCACGGCTGGTCATCAGCTGCTTGCGCTGCGTCAGTGCGGCCGCCGTCATGGGCGGCGGCAACAGCGGCGTGGTGTCAAGGTCACCGCGCGTCAGCGCCCAGACGTCGGCGCTGCTGCCACCGCGCTGCATGGCGGCCACTTCGGCGGTGGCGCCGGTCACCCGTGCCAGTCCGCCCGGGAGAACGCGCCAGGACTGCAAGCCGTCTGACACCACGAATACGCGCAACATCACCGAGCGTGGCAGCACGTGACCGGTCGCTCCGGATGGAGCGCCAGCAGCGGTTGTACTGGTGGCTGACGCGGCTGACTGCCAGGTCGGAATTTGTGACAAGGGTAAATAAGCCTGCAAGGTGTGCTCTTCACTTTGCCCCACAATGCGCCTGGCCCATTCATCGAGTTCGTTCGCTGACAGGGAACGACCCAAGACGGCATCAAAACCGTTGTGAACGGGCGAACCGGGGTAGGTGGCTTTAATGACACTGTGACCCAGCCGGGGCAGGGCCTCTTCCAGCGCTGAGCGCTCACCGCCCCACCAGGTCGGTAGCGCCGGCAATTGCAGTTCTTCACCCAGCAAATGGCGCGACAAGGCGGGCAAAAAGCCGAGCAGGGCGGGCGACTCCAGAAAAGCCGAACCCGGCGCATTGGCCACCAATACGTTGCCCGCACGGACCGCCTGCAACAAGCCCGGCACGCCCAGGGTGGAGTCGGCGCGCAGTTCCAATGGATCGAGGTACTCGTCGTCAACTCGTTTCAACAGACCATGCACGGGCACCAGGCCTTGGAGGGTTTTGAGGTAGAGCCGCTCGTCGCGCACGATCAGGTCACTGCCTTCCGCCAGGCTTAGGCCCAGGTAGCGAGCCAGGTAGGCATGTTCAAAATAAGTTTCGTTGTACGGGCCGGGGGTGAGCAACGCCAGGTGCGCGTCCGGCCCGGCCGGACTCATCATTTTCAGGCTGTCCATCAGGGCGCGGTAAGTAGCGGCCAGACGTTGCACGCGCAGGGTCGAAAACGCCTCGGGAAACTGGCTGGCAATGGTCAACCGGTTCTCCAATAAATAGCCCAGACCCGAGGGCGCCTGGCAGCGCTGGCCCACCACCCACCATTGGCCATCGGGACCGCGTGCCAGGTCAAAGGCCGCAATGTGCAGATGCATGCCGCCGACCGGTTTGACGCCATGCATGGCGCGCAGGTAGCCCGGGTGCCCCTGCACCAGCGCGGGGGGTAACCAGCCTTGCATCAACGACTGCTGCGGCCCGTAAACGTCGGCCATGAGGCGCTCCAGCAGGCGCATGCGTTGCAGCACGCCCGCCTCAATCTGTTGCCAGCTGCCCGGATCAACAATCAACGGAAACAAGTCCAGCGACCAGGGGCGTTGCGGCCCGCCTTCGTCGGCATACACGTTGTAGCTGACTCCGTTGTCGCGCACCTGGCGTGCCAGATTGACGGCGCGCTGGTTCAGGTCCGCCGCCGTCTGGTCTGACAAATGTTCAAAGAACTGGGCCCACACGGGCGTCAATGGGCTTTCATCGGTGTTTGAAGCTGTTGCCGGCGCGTCGGTGGCCGCAGAACCGGGGGCGGTGGCACCGCGCAATTCGTCGAAATGGCCCGGCACCGCCACGCACGCCAGTGCCAGCGCCAGAGCGTCGGGCTGGCTCAAAGCCGGTGCGGCAAGTGGTGATTGGGTTGCGTCTGTCACGGGGTGAGAGTATGCCAGCGCCGGGTTTGAGGCCCTGCTAATCTTCAGTAAAAGTGGTGTAACCTGCCCGCTACGAGGACCTAAATGATGAACAAGACTTTTTCGATGATTCGGGAGTTCCATCTGGCCGACTGGTTTACGCTGGGCAATGCGGTTTGTGGCACCGGGGCCATGTTTTCCATGATGACTTACCTGCAAACCAGCGAGGTCATGCACATCTACTTTGCCTGTGCTCTGGTGGTGGCCGCCATGGTATTTGATGTGCTGGACGGCCGCATTGCCCGCTGGCGCCAAAAGACATCGCCGATGGGGCGCGAGCTGGATTCGCTCGCTGACATCATCTCCTTTGGCGTTGCCCCGGCCCTGATTGCCTATGGCTGCGGCATGCAGGGCCTGTACGACCGCATTGTTTTGACCTATTTTGTGGCGTGTGGGGTGTCGCGCCTGGCGCGCTACAACGTGACGGCCGAGGCTTTGTCTGAGGGACAAGACAAAGTGAAATACTTTGAGGGAACGCCGATCCCGACCTCGCTGCTACTGGTGCTGGTGCTGCTGGTTGCGGCCATGCAAGGGGCGCTGGGCCCCTCGCTCTGGTTTGGCCAGGTCGCCCTGGCGGGTTTCATACTGCACCCGCTGGTCTTGTTGTTTGCGCTCTCGGGTTCCTTGATGATCAGCCGCATCCGGTTCCCAAAATTCTGAACTGGCGCGCGGCAGCAACGGCCCCTAGCGCTCACCCAGCGCGTGGAACACGCGAATGGCGGCGTAGGCGTCGTTGGCGGCATAGACTAATTGCGACTGGCTCAGGCTCGGCAAAGCCCAGTTGGACGTGGTCGCCTTCTTTGACTTGCTGAAGCGCTGGTTGAACAGCACCGCGACCGCGCCCTTGACCCCCATGTCCTTGCGGTAGCCGCGCTGGCGAAATACGGTGTTGAGTTCCAGCATCTGCGCCACGTCCACACCCAGCTTGCTCTGGATGCGCTTGCGGTCGTCGCCCAGGCCAAAACCGGCCTTGGTAAAACCGGGCAGCGCCAGCAGCTGTGCCACCACGGCGCGGCAGGCCGGGTCGTGCAACTGAAACACCCAGGCCTTGTCCATGGTGGACAGTTGCACGATGTGCGGTCCCTCGGACAACTGGTCCTTGAAAAAGGTCGGTTTGGATTCGGTGTCGAAACCCCAGACCGTCACGCTACTGAGTTCGGCCTGTGCCTGCTGCGCCTGCGCGGCGGTGCTCACGAGCGCAATGCGGTCGGGTCCCAGGCGGTCGAATTCGGGCAGCAGTGCGATCTGTTCTTTACTGGGGGTGGCGTGTTGGGTCTGCATGGGGATGTGATGGGGTGGGGCACAAGCTTAACGCTTTGCCATCGGGGCCCTGCTGACTGCAGGTTTGATAGCTACATAGTCAATAGATACGTGGGCTAGAGGTTGATTTGTTAAAAATTTCAGGTGACTCCGCCATGGCATGGCCATCGTCTGCTGCCGTCGGCTACATGCTCTTGAACAAGCCCGTGTAACTGCGGCTGACCTCCAGCTTTTCACTGTGACCGCGCACGCTCACCAGCTGGCGGCCACGCTCGTCGCGGCTCACGCCTGCAATCGCTTTGGTGTTGACCAGGGTGGAACGGTGGATTTGCCAAAACAGGCTCATGTCGAGTTCTTCCATCAGTTCCTTGATCGGCTTGCGAATCAGCGCCTCCAGGGTGGCGGTCTGCACCCGGGTGTATTTTTCATCCGAGATGAAGAACAGCACATCGGCCACCGGGATCATCTGGATGCCCTGGCGCACCGTGGCCTGTATCCACTGCAGCTTCGGAGGGCTTTGGGGGCTGATCTGTGCCGCCAGACGCTGCAGTAGCTGTTGCATGCCAGGGGTGTGGGCGGGCAGCGGAGCGCTAGCGTCGTTGCTGCCGTCGTTCCCGTTGGCGCTTTGACGGGCGCGATCAAGCATGCGCGCCTTGACCCGTTCCATGGTGACCTGCAGGCGCTCGCGTTCAGCCGGCTTGAGCACATAGTCGACCACGCCCTGCTCAAAAGCCTGCACCGCGTACTGGTCATAGGCGGTGATGAAGACAATCTCGCAGCCGGGCCAACCACCGGCTTCCTCGTAGGTGGGCAGCTGGGCAATCTGGCGCGCGGCATCGACGCCGGTGAGCACCGGCATGCGGATGTCGAGAAACACAATGTCGGGCTGATGCTGCGCGGTCAGGGTCACGGCCTCTTCCCCGTTCCTGGCCTCGGCCACGATCTCCAGCTGCGGCCACACCTCCATCAGGCGGGCACGCAGCTGGTCGCGCATCAAACGTTCATCATCGGCAATCAGGGCACGCGTCATCGTGGGGCTCCAGGGTTACAGCAGTCAATCGGCAGCTCAGGCTGCCTGTCCGGTTCCGGCTTCAGGGGCCGCTTCAGGATGGGCCACATAGGGCACGGTGATCGTGACCGAGGTGCCGCCGCCACTCGGCTCCGTCACGCGCAGGCTGGCCTTGTTGCCATAGAGCAGCGCCAGGCGCTCCCTGATGTTACTCAAACCAATGCCGGTGCCCGCCGTGTTGGCCTTGCCAAAGCCCAGGCCGGTGTCCGCCACCGTGACCGCCAGCTTGCCGTGGACGATCTCCGCGCTCACCGTCAGTTGGCCGCCATCGGCCTTGGGTTCGAGCCCGTGCTTGATGGCGTTCTCCACCAGGCTTTGCAGCATCATGGGCGGAAACTCGGCCGACAACAGGCCGTCACTGACGCGTAGCTCGGTCTGCAGACGGTCTTCCATGCGCACTTTCAAAATTTCAAGGTAGGGGCGAATCACCGCCAGCTCGCGCCCGAGGTCGCGCGTCGCCTGGGCATTGGCTTCACGCATGGTGGGCATGGTGGCGCGCAGCAAGGCGATCAGGTTTTTCTGCATCTTGCTGGCCCGCGGCGGGTCGGTCTCGATCAGATGGTCAATGCTGGCCAGCGTGTTGAACAGAAAATGCGGCTCCACCTGCGCCTGCATGGCGGCCATGCGCGCCTCGATCACCTGGCGCTTGAGTGACTCGGCTTCGGCCACTTCAGTCGCCTGCGCCGCCTTGGCTTCGGCCTGCACCGTGCCCTTGTAAGTGACCTTGATGATGATGGAAATCACGATGAACCACATGGTCAGTGGCATCAGCGGCTCGCCATACCTGCGGATTTTGACGTGTGAGCCCTGGCGCTCGCCCAGCACCTCGCGCCGGATATCGGCAACCAGGTCCTTGACGCTTTGCGCGTCCTCACCGGGCGGCAGCTTGATTGTCACGGCGGGCAAATCCAGCACCGTCTCGGTTGCCGATTCAGGCGTGGAAGCTGCCGAAGCTGCCGAGGCGGGCAACGCGGGTTCACCAGCACTTTGTGCTTTGCGCGGCGTGATGCGCACACCCTGTTCATCAATCGAAATGTTCACGCCCTTCTTTGAATGGTTGCTGGCCTTGCCGGCCGGCGCACCGGCTGGCGCCGGCGTCTCGTCAGCGTCACTCGCGGTATCGCTGGCGCTCACTGCTTCCAGATAAGTCCAGCTGAACGGCGGCAGGTCATGAATGATCGCCATGGAAATGATCAACAACAGCGCCAGCATGAAAAAGCGCTTCCAGCTGATGCTGACCAGCCAACCCGCATAGGCGTGAAAGGTATGCACGCAGCGGCTCGAAAAGCGCGCCCAGCGGCTGTTGCTGCCAGGAGAATTTGCGTTTGGGTTCAAGGTGGGCTCCAATGTCTTTGCGGTGTTGAATGGCCTGACTCTACGCAAATGACGGGCCCCAACGCCAGAGCGGTGCGATGCGCTGCAGCTGCACCAGACAGACTGCATCAAGCCGGGACAGTCGGAGCAAGTATCGCCTGAGCGGGCGAACGACGGCCTGGCGCCCGCGGGCCGCCCACCTCTTAGCTGAAGACGCCGCCGTATTGCTTGCGCAAATCACCTTTTTGCACCTTGCCGGTGCCGCCCACTGGTAACGCGTCCACAAAGACGACGTCATCGGGCACCCACCATTTGGCGACGCGCTCGGCAAGAAACGCCAGGATCTCTTCACGCTCCACCGCCATGCCTGGTTTGCGCACGATGAACAGCAACGGGCGCTCGTCCCACTTGGGGTGCTTGATGCCGATGACGGCCGCCATCGCCACCGCCGGGTGGCCCATGGCCGCGCTTTCCAGATCGATCGAGCTGATCCACTCGCCGCCGGTCTTGATCACGTCTTTGGCGCGGTCGCGGATATGCATGACGCCATGGGCATCGATGGTGGCGATGTCGCCGGTGGGGAACCAGCCATCCACCAACGGCGAGCGCTCCCCCTTGTAATAGCCGGTCACGATCCACTGCCCGCGCACCATCAACTCGCCTTGCGACACGCCGTCGCGCGGCAAGGTGACGCCGGCTTCATCCACGACCTTGAGCTCGGCGCCAAACACCGACTTGCCCTGGCGGGCTATGGTGGCGTGTTGCTGCTGCGGGCTCAGCTCCAGGTCCCGGGGCGTGAGGCAACTCATGGTGGTGGCGGCGGTGGTCTCCGTCATGCCCCAGCCGTGGCGCACTTCGACGCCGTAGTCATCCACAAATTTGGCAATCAAGGACGCCGGCATGGCCGAGCCGCCCACCGCCGTGCGGCGCATGCTTGAAAAGCGCAGGCCGTGCTGTTCCACATGCTGCATCAGACCGAGCCAGATGGTGGGTACCCCGGCGCTCACCGTCACGCGCTCGGTTTCCATCAGTTCATACAGACTGGCGCCGTCCAGACGCGGGCCGGGCAACACCAGCCGCGAGCCGCCAATGGGCGCGGCGTAGGGAATGCACCAGGCGTTGATGTGAAACATCGGCACCACCGGCAGCACCGTGTCTCGGGGCGAGAGCGACAGAACGCCCGGCAGGCAACCGGACATGGCGTTGAGCACGATCGAGCGGTGCGAGTACAGCGCGCCCTTGGGGTTGCCGGTGGTGCCCGAGGTGTAGCACAGGGCGGCGCCGGTGCGTTCGTCGAACTGAGGCCAGTCAAATTGCTCGCTGTGCGGGGCAATCAGGTCTTCGTAGCACAGCACGTTGCTCACCCCTTCCACCGCCGCCATGTTGGCCGCGTCGCTCAGGCAAACCCAGGCTTTGACCTTGGGACAGTGCGCAGCGATCCCTTTGACCAGGGGGGCGAACGTGGCGTCAAACAGCATCACGACGTCTTCGGCGTGGTTAATGATGTAGATGAGTTGCTGCGCTTGCAGGCGCGGGTTGCAGGTGTGCATCACCATGCCGCTGCCGGAAACCGCAAAGTAGGCCTCCAGGTGGCGGTGGTTGTTCCAGGCGATCGAGCCGACCGCGTTGCCTGGCTCCAATCCAAGCCCTTTGAGCGCATTGGCGAGTTTGCGCGAACGCGCGGCGCACTGGGCATAGGTGTAGCGAAACAGCGGACCGTGCGTCTCACGCGAGACCACCTCCACATCGCCGAACTGGGCCGCGCCATGTTCGATCACGTCAGAAACAAGAAGCGGGCGGTCCATCATGAGGCCGGGTTGAAGCATGGTGACTATCTCCTGATTAAAAATTAAGAACTAAGAATGAAGGGTAGCCAAAAACGACTCGATGGTCGGATTGACGAGGTGCGCATGCGTGAGGTTGGCCGCATGCCCCGCCCCCGGCACGACGACGATCTGCGCGTTGGGCAGGGCGTCCGCCATGGCCTTGGCGCGAGAAAGCTCAATCGCACGGTCGTTGTCGCCGTGGATCACCAGCGCGGGCACGGCAATGCGCCCGATCTGTTCGCTGATGTCATCGCGCGTGCCCAGCGTCTGAAAACTCTGCAGCAAGTCGGCGGGCGCGATCTTTTTCCACTTCGCGCGCCAGGCGGCTGCGCCCGGCCACTGCTCACCCAGGATGACGTACTCCAGCATGGCGGCGTTCTGCTCCGACAAACCGTGGCTGGCCCAGTCTGCCAGCGTGGCCTGGTAGGCGGGCATTTTGGCCGGGTCTTCCGGCAGCGCCTGGGTGTCGATCAGGATCAGCGCGAGAACGATCTCGGGGTGGGTCAGCGCACAGCGCAGCGACAGGTAGCCGCCTTGCGACATGCCGACCAAAACGGCTTGCTTGATGCCTAACTGCGCCAGCAAGGCTGCCAGGTCATCGGCCGAATCGTAGTAACTGAAAGGCGCGCAGACACCGGTGGCGCTCTGGCCATGGCCCCGCTCGTCCCACGCGATGCAACGGTATCGCGCCTTGAGTACTGCCACCTGCGGTGCAAACATGCTGCTGTCCATCAGCAAGCCATGAGAAAAGACAAGGACCGGGCCAGCACCGCCGCTGTCCTCGAAGTAAATAGCTTGGCCGTTGACCTGGGCGAATGGCATGAAGTCTCCGTTTTTTGTTGTTTAGCCGGTGGCAAGCCAAACATCCTAAGTTGGCGACTTTTTTTGGTCAATCCGTGGTGGTAACGTGGGTGACAAGGGTGAGCTTGACGTAGGAGCTGGCCTCGCGCTCGCTGCCAAGTTTGGGCTGCCAGCATAATCCGTCCAATTTGATTGCCAGTGCACCGTCCATGACCCCACAACAATTCATCGCCAAATGGGGTTCACCCGGTGGCGTCCCCGGCCCGGCCTATGCCCTGAACGAAGAGCAGGGAGCTCAAAGCCATTTTCTTGATTTGTGCGAGCTGCTGGACGTGCCCAAGCCCGGCGCTGCCGAAGGTTATCGGTTCGAAGAGAAAAGCGCTGTCATCGGCGGCAAAACCGGTTACGCCGATGTCTTCATGCGCGGCGTGTTTGCCTGGGAAAATAAAGCGCCAGGCAAGAATCTGGACGCGGCCTTGAAACAGTTGCTGACCTACAGCTTGGCCCTAAGCAACCCGCCGATTCTGGTGGTGTCTGACCGTCTGAGCATTCGCCTGCACACCCAGTTCACCGGCCACCCCAGCCAGACCTTCTCAGTCGGCCTTGCAGAGCTAGACCAGCCTGACAAGCTGGCCCTGTTGCGCAGGATATGGATCGCGCCCGAGAGCTTCAAGCCCCACATCACCAATCGCGACATCACCGAGGCCGCCGCCAAAAGCTTCGCCACCCTGGCTGAAGGCCTGCGCCGCCGTGGCAATGCAACCGCTGCGCCTGGGCTTATTGCCGACCAGGTCGCCCATTTCTTAACTCAATGCCTGTTCTGCTTCTTTGCCGAAGACGTGGGCCTGTTGCCGGGGCGCATGTTTGAGCGCCTCGTCAACAACCGCCAGATCACCCCGGCACGCCTGACGCAGGGCCTGGCGCAGTTGTTTAGCACGATGCAATCAGGTGGCCTGTACGGCGCCGACGACATTCCATGGTTTAACGGTGGCCTGTTCAAAACCATTGACGTGCCCACGCTGAGCATTCTGGACGTGACCGAACTGCGCAACGCCGCTGACCTGAACTGGTCGGCCATTGACGTGGCGATTTTTGGCACGCTGTTTGAGCGCGGGCTCGATCCCGCCAAGCGCAGCCAGCTCGGTGCCCACTACACAGACACCGCCACCATTGACCGCATCATCGACCCCGTGCTGCGCCGCCCGTTGCTGCAAAAATGGGAGCTTGTCAGGCAAGCTGTACAAGGGCTGATGGCCAAAAACATTAAAAGAGACGACAAGTACCACCGCGAAGCCAGCCGCCTGTTCATTGAATGGCAGGATTTTTTGACACGGTATCGCGTGCTCGATCCGGCGTGTGGCAGCGGGAATTTTTTGTTTTTGGCGCTCAAGTGCCTTAAAGACATCGAGCTGCGCAGCCACCTGGAAGCCGCCGATCTGGGGCTTGATCGCCAGACTGACCTGGTGACTGGTCCGTATAACGTGCTGGGTATTGAACTTAACGAATACGCCGCCGAGCTGGCGCGGGTGACGGTCTGGATTGGCGAGTTGCAATGGCGCATTGCGCACGGTTTTGAGCTCAAGGTCAACCCTGTCTTGGAACCCCTTGACCACATTGAATGCCGGGATGCGCTGCTCAGTTGGACGGATGTCGCCAGCGCTGACGGCTTTGAACCCGGCTTTGAACCCGGCTTTGAACCCGGCGCGCGGGCGGCGCAGATGCCGGGGGCTCATACGCTTCGCTTTTTGAAATCGCCCCCGACCTCCGCACCACCCACGCGCCTGAGCGACTTGGGTATCGGTTCCGGTGCAGGCAGTGAAAGGCCGGTCGTCGAAGCACATTGGCCGAAAGCCAATGTGGTGATCGGGAATCCGCCGTTTTTGGGGGATCGCAAGATGATTCGCGAGCTGGGCGAGGACTACACGGTTGCATTGCGCAAGACTTATGAAGGCCGCGTACCCGGTGGTGCCGACTTGGTTTGCTACTGGTTTGAGAAAGCCCGCATCGCAATCGAACTCAACGGCCTGGACGCTGCGGGGCTGGTCGCCACCAACTCGATTCGCGGCGGCGCGAATCGCAAAGTACTGGATGCGATTTGCCAGATCACCCGCATTGTTGAAGCATGGAGCGACGAAGGTTGGGTCAACGAAGGTGCCGCTGTTCGAGTTTCTCTGATTGCATTTGGCAACCCCGCTCAGCCAGCCAAACTTGACGGCATTGAGGTGACAGTCATTGCTTCAGACCTGAGTGCGCAGGATTTGACTGGACTGAATGACCTCACGACGGCATCCAAGCTGGCCGAAAACACCGGCGCCTCTTTTATTGGCACCCAGAAAAATGGACCTTTTGATATTGCTGGGCAACTGGCACGCCATTGGCTAAAACAACCCAACCCCAATGGCATATCCAATGCAAAGGTCCTCCGTCCTTGGGTAAATGGCATCGCTGTAACCAGGCGTGCAGAGGATTGGTGGGTAATTGACTTCGACAAAATGAGCGAGACCGAAGCCTGTTTGTTCGAATTGCCCTTTACAAAAGTAGTTTGCGAAGTTAAACCCACGCGAATGGAACTCAGAAGAGATTGGCATCGTTTGCATTGGTGGTGCCACGGTGACCCACGACCTGCAATGAAGCTTGCGTTGCGTGACATCCCTCGACAAATCATTTCTCCTCGTGTCTCCAAACACCGGGTGTTTGCATGGTTCAGCAACGCCGTCTTGCCCGATAGTGCGGTGGTCGCCATCACCCGCGCCGACGACGCCACTTTCGGCATCCTGCACAGTCGCTTTCATGAACTCTGGTCATTGCGCATGGGCACGTCGCTGGAAGACCGACCACGCTACACCCCCACCACCTGCTTCGAAACCTTCCCCTTCCCCGCCGGCCTGACTCCCTTTGACACCGCGCATCAGCGCACGGAAGTCGTCGAAGGTGGGGCGCAAATTCCAGCTGATTTGCCGGGGAATGGGGGTCAGATTCCAAATTCCCGACTGCCGCCGCCGTGTCTAGCACAGGACGGCCCGAAATTGGCCCCGGCTTCGACGAGCTCAGCCCGAACGGAAGTTGGCTCAGCGCCGCCGGGCGCGCACCAACCGAGCTCCACAGTGCGAGCCACTGCCATCAAAATTGCCCAAGCTGCCAAAAAGCTCAACGACCTGCGGGAGAGTTGGCTCAACCCGCCCGAGTGGACGCACAAAGTGCCCGAAGTGACCCCATTGGGGATGGATAAATCCCCTTACCCCGACCGCATTGAGTCTAAGCCCGGGATCAGTGAACAAGACCTCAAAGCCCTGCAAAAGCGCACCCTCACCAACCTTTACAACGCCAAACCGGCTTGGCTGACCATGGCGCACGGCCAGCTTGACCAAGCCGTTGCCGCCGCCTACGGCTGGCTTGATTACAGCGCCGTCATGCCCGACGATGAAATCCTTAAGCGGTTGCTGGCGCTGAATCTGGCGCGATCAGCTACCATTTCCACCAAAACCAAGCATTGACCATCATGAAACCATCGGCATCTTTGGCACTTCAACGTCAGGCTGTGCGCGCCGCAGCGTCGCGCTTTCGCACGACCAATCCGCGCGTCTTCGGCTCGGTTGTGCGTGGCGATGATGCAGACGGAAGCGATCTGGATTTGCTGGTTGACCCCTTGCCGGGCACCACACTGTTTGACCTGGGCGGTCTTCAAATTGAGCTTGAAACCCTATTGGGCGTGCCGGTGGATTTGCTGACACCGGGCGATTTGCCGATCAAGTTCAGAGCGCAGGTGCTTTCGGAGGCGCAGCCGGTATGAACCCGAGTCGTATTGCCGACTATCTGGACCATATGCTGGAAGCAGCGCAGCAAGCCTGCGTCTACGTCGAGGGATTGTCCAAGCAAGAGTTCAAGGATGACAAGCGAACCCAGCAAGCCGTCATTCTCAACCTGATCATCATTGGCGAAGAAGCCACCAAGTTGCTCAAAGACGATGAAGCGTTTGCCAACCAGCATCCCCAGATACCGTGGCGCAGCATGAAAGGTATGCGTAACCGCATTGCGCATGGCTACTTTGAGATCAATCTCGACACGGTTTGGGACACCATTCAGACTGCATTGCCTGGGCTGATCAAGCAATTGCCGGGCATTCGGCAAGGTCTGCAATAAGCTGAGAGGCCGCAGCTTGATTGCAAACAGCCTTGCAATCGAGCGCTATCGCCCGAGCGACAGCCGTCATGTAGCAACGGGGCAAATTCCTGCAAAATAGCTTGCGGTGGGCGTCGGCCAGCGCGACGCCACTCAACTACTACAAACAGGAGACTCCCATGACCCGTACCATTCAACAACTTTTTGACCTCAGCGGCAAGACCGCGCTGGTCACCGGCGGCTCACGCGGCTTGGGGCTGCAAATGGCGCACGCGCTGGGCGAGGCGGGCGCACGCATCATGCTCAGCGCGCGCAAGGCCGATGAGCTGGAGCAGGCCACGGCCGAGCTGCAGGCTGCCGGTATTGATGCCCGCTGGGTGGCGGCGGACTGCGCCAAAGAAGCGGATATTGCCCGCCTGGCCGATGAGACCCTGCAGCGCATGGGCGAGGTGGACATTCTGGTCAACAACGCCGGGGCCAGCTGGGGTGCACCCGCCGAAGACCATCCGCTCGAGGCCTGGGACAAGGTAATGAACCTGAACGTGCGTGGCTACTTTATTCTGAGCCAGGTGCTGGCCAAAAAGAGCATGATCGCGCGCCGCTCGGGGCGCATCATCAACATCGCCTCCATCGCCGGGCTGGGGGGCAATCCGCCCGCGATGACCACCATTGCCTACAACACCTCCAAGGGCGCGGTGATCAACTTCACCCGCACGCTGGCGGCTGAATGGGGCAAATACAACATCACCGTCAACGCCATCTGTCCGGGGTTTTTCCCGAGCAAGATGACCGCCGGTCTGCTGGCTGTGCTGGGCGAGGACCGGCTGGCCGCCGCTGCGCCTTTGAAGCGCCTGGGCGACGATGAAGACCTGAAAGGCTTGTGCGTGCTGTTCGCCTCCGACGCCGGCAAACACATCACCGGCCAATGGCTGGCGGTGGATGGCGGCGTTAGCGCACTCATTGGTGGCTAGTCTCATGGCCCGCACGCTTGTCACTTCGTGTACTTCGCTGCCCCCCGAGGAGACTGGCCTTGCTTGGGGCGGGCCGGCGCGGCGGCCTGCCATGGACTTCGGCGTTGCTATCCCCTTTGTCGAGCACCTCGGCTTTGAGCTGCGGCTGTATGAGGGCGGTTTGTCCGAGCTGGGCTACACGCCGCGCCCGGAACACCTGAATTCCTTCAGCGTCACGCACGGCGGCGCTTTGATGACGCTGCTCGATGTGACCATGGCGGTGGCGGCGCGCAGTGTGCAGCAGGACATGGGCGCGGTCACCATCGAGATGAAAACCAGCTTCATGCAACCGGCCCGCGGCGCGCTCAGCGCCAAAGGCCGCTTGATGCACCGCACCGCCACCATGGCTTTCACCGAGGGCACGGTGTTTGATGAACAGGGCAGGGCGTGCGCGCACGCCACCGGCACCTTCAAGTTTGTCCGCCGTCTGCCCACGGGACCTAAGAGCGCGCACGACTTGAACGCGTCGCCCGGCGTCATTTCGACCGATTGAATTTTTTTACAAAGGTTATGAAAAATTGGGCTCTGGCCCCCGTTGCTGCTACGTTAGTAGCTCTATATTTAATAGTAATTTCAGAAGGAACAATCCCATGCCCATGAACCAACAAATCCATCTGGTCAGCCGCCCCAGCAAGGAGGCGGTGACCAGCAACTTCAAACTGATGAGCAGCGAAACCCCCGCGCTGCAGGACGGCCAGGTGCTGGTGCGTCACCATTTCCTGAGTCTGGACCCCTACATGCGCGGCCGCATGAACGACGCCAAGAGTTATGCCTCGCCACAAGCCTTGAATGAAGTGATGGGCGGCGGCACGGTGGGCGAGGTGGTGGCATCCAAAAGCCCGAAATTTGCCGTCGGCGACCAGGTCGTCGGCATGGGCGGCTGGCAGCAGTACAGCGTGGTCGACGCCAACCAGATCGGTGCGCTGCGCAAGGTCGACACCGCCCATATTCCCTTGAGCGCTTACCTGGGTGCGGTCGGCATGCCGGGCGTGACGGCCTGGTATGGCCTGGTCAAAATTATCGAGCCGAAAGCGGGCGAAACCATGCTGGTGAGTGCCGCCACGGGTGCGGTGGGCAGCGCCTTTGCGGCCTTGAGCAAAGCCCGTGGTTGCCGCACCGTCGGCATTGCCGGTGGCCCGGAAAAATGCAAATACGCAGTGGATGAGCTTGGCTTTGACGTCTGCATCGACTACAAGCTGCACAAAGACGCGGCGTCGCTGTCCCAAGCGCTCAAAGACGCCTGCCCGGATGGTGTCGATGGCTATTTTGAAAACGTCGGCGGCATGGTGCTTGACGCCGTACTGCAGCGCATGAACGCCTTTGGCCGCATCGCGGTCTGCGGCATGATTGCCGGCTACGACGGCGCGCCCCTGCCTCTGACTTATCCGGCGCTGATCCTGACGAATCGGCTCAAGTTGCAGGGCTTCATCGTCAGCGAACACATGGAAGTCTGGCCCGAGGCGCTCAAGGAACTGGGCACGCTGGTGGCCACGGGCAAGCTCAAAGCACGGGAATCGATTGCGCAAGGGCTTGAAGCGGCGCCGCAGGCCTTTTTGGGGCTGCTCAAAGGCAAGAATTTTGGTAAGCAGCTGGTGAAGCTAATCTAAACCGAAATCCCACCATGACCGACATCATCCTTCACCACTATCCCACCTCGCCGTTCTCCGAGAAAATCCGGCTCGTGCTGGGCTACAAGCAACTGGCCTGGAAGTCGGTCATCATCCCGTCCATCAGCCCGAAGCCCGATGTGCTGGCGCTCACCGGCGGCTACCGCAGGACGCCGTTTTTGCAGATCGGCGCCGACGTCTACTGCGACACCGCCCTGATCTGTGACGTGCTCGAACACCGGCAAGCCGAGCCGACGCTGTATCCGGCGCCGCACAAGGGGCTGGCGCGGGTGTTGGCGCAGTGGGCCGACTGCACCCTGTTCTGGGCCGCCATGGCTTACAACCTGCAACCCAAAGGGGCGGCGGCGCTGTTTGAGGGCGTGCCGCCCGAGGCGGCCAAGGCCTTTGGCGCGGACCGGGCCGCCATGAGCGCGGGCATGACCCGCTTGCGCCCGGGCGACGCCAGTGCCGCCTACAAGTCGTACCTGCGGCGTATCGCCAACATGCTGGACGGCCAGGATTTTTTGCTCGGCAACGTGCCTTGCGTGGCCGACTTTGCCGCTTACCACCCCTTGTGGTTCACGCGCCAGGTGGTGCCGGTAATGGCCGGCGTTCTGGACGCCACCCCCGCCGTGCTGGCCTGGATGGACCGCATGGCAGCGCTCGGGCACGGCCGCATGGAAAAATTTTATGCTACAGAATCAATAGCTGTCTGCGCAGCATCGACGGGGGCTAGCGCCCTGAAAGACTCTATTTTTGAAGATGAACATGGGATTCTGCTGGGCAGCCGGGTCACGGTGGCGGCGGAGAGCTTTGGCACCGATGTGACCGAGGGCGACCTGATCGCGGCCAGCCGCACCCACTACAGCCTGCGCCGGGTTGATGCGCGCGCGGGCACGGTGCAGGTGCACTTTCCGCGCATTGGCTACGTGCTCAAGGCGGTGTTGCCCGCATGAGCCCGGCCGCCGCGCTGCGCTGGCAGTGGGCGGCGTTTGCCGACCTGCGCATCAACGACTTGTATGCGCTGCTGCAGTTGCGCAGCGCGGTGTTTGTGGTGGAGCAAAACTGTGTCTTTCAGGACCTGGACGGCTTTGATGCACAAGCCATGCACTTGCTGGGTTTTGCCGCCCAGTCCGGCGCCGGGTACGTCAGCCAGCCGCAGCCGGCGCTGCTGGCCTATGCGCGCTGCTTTCCCGCCGGGGTCAAGTTTGCCGAGGCCAGCATTGGCCGCGTGCTGACCGCGCCGGGCGTTCGCGGTAACGGCCTTGGCCACTTGCTGATGGAGCGGGCCGTCGCGGCGCTTTCTACGCAGTGGGGCGCGCAGCCGATTCGCATTGGTGCCCAGGCGCAGTTGGTCGATTTTTACGCGGGCCATGGGTTTGTCGACCAAGGCCTGCCTTATGTAGAAGACAACATCGCCCATCTGGAAATGCTGCGAACGCCCTGATTTCACCCTGACGCTGATTGACCCAACCCCTTATTTTTTGGAGATGCTTCGTGATCATTGATTTCAAAAACAAAACTGCCGTTCTCACCGGTGCCGGTTCCGGTTTTGGCCTCGAATGCGCCCGCATTGGCGCCAGACTCGGCATGAACCTGGTGCTGGCGGATGTGCAGCAAGATGCGCTCGACCGCGCCAGTGCCGAAATGCAGGCACTGGGTGCGCCGGTGCTGGCGGTTCAGCTGGACGTGGCCAAAGCCGAGCAGGTTGAAGCCCTGGGCCGGGCGGTGCTGGCGCGTTTTGGTGCGCCTCATCTGGTGTTCAACAACGCGGGAGTCGGCTCGGGTGGCCTGATCTGGGAAAACAGCGCCGCCGACTGGGAATGGGTGATCGGCGTCAACCTGATGGGCGTCGCCCACGGCTTGCGCGTGTTCACGCCGATGATGCTCGACGCCGCCAAAAATGACCCGGCCTGGCGCGGCCACATCGTCAATACCGCCAGCATGGCCGGTCTGCTCAACGCGCCCAATATGGGGGTTTACAGCGCCAGCAAGCACGCCGTGGTGAGCATGAGCGAGACCCTGTACCAGGACCTGGCTTTGGTCACGGACCAGATCAGCGCCTCGGTCTTGTGCCCGTTTTTTGTGCCCACCGGCATCAGCCAGAGCCATCGCAACCGCCCGACCGATGCGTCCGTCGTCAAACCGACGCGCAGCCAGTTGATCGGGCAGGCCATGAGCGACAAGGCGGTGGGTGCGGGCAAGGTCAGCGCTGCCGATGTCGCGCAAAAAGTGTTCGACGCCGTGGCCACCCGCCAGTTCTACATCTACAGCCACCCCAAAGCGCTGGCCTCGGTGCAGACGCGGATGGAAGACATCATGCTCGCGCGCAACCCGACCGACCCGTTCGCGCTCAAGCCGGAGCTGGGGCTGGAGCTGAGGCAGGCGCTAAGAGCTGATTAAGGACGGCGCAAGAGCGCGGTTGCCCGCGCGCCAGGCTCAATGCACATGGACAATGCGCAGGTCGGAAAACACATCCACCTGCGGCAGCATCTGGTTTGATTTTTCAATCAGGCACACATAGTGGGCAAGCGCCTCGTCCTGAATAAAGCTGGCCGAAGACTCGGTCGTGAGCAGTTTGTCGGGGTGCTGGGCTCGTGCCACGACAAATCCCTGCACATAATCAACCCCGATCTCGGTCAGGGTCTGCACCGTGGCATTGTCCTCAGCCCATTCGGCAATCACCTTCATGCCCAGGTTTTTGGCGAGGTTGACGATAGCTTCCACAATGGCTATGTTGGCTGGGTGCTGGTTCATGTTGACAATGAAGCTGCCATCGATCTTCAGCAGGTCTGCCGTGAACTCCTTCAAGTAAGAGAACGAGGTGTAACCGGCGCCGAAGTCGTCCAGCGCCACTTTGGCACCGTAGCCTCGCACCTTGTTGACGAAGCGACGGGTATTTTCCAGATCGTGCAAGGCCACGCTTTCGGTGATTTCAAGGCACAGCTGACCAACCAGATGCAGGTTTTGTTCGAGCATGGCATACACCTCCTGCAGGAACTTCTCATCATTCAGTGAGGCGCCGCTTAAATTTATACAGACGAATTTCGTGTGCTTCAGTTGCGCGTAGTTGGTGTTCAGCCAGGCCAGTGTGGTCGACAAGACCCAGCGGTCAATCATGCCCATGCGTCCACTGTTCTCGGCTGCAGCAATCAGCCGGTCGGTGGGAACCACATGGCCATCGGTGTCGCGCATGCGCAGCAGCACCTCAAAGTTAAGCGATTCATGCGGCTTGGTAAGCGACATGATGGGTTGCATTTCCAGATACAGGCCGTCGGTGGCGGAACTGGTGGCAAGCAGCGCAATCAGTTTGAGTTCAGCTTCATGTTGGCGGAATGCAACGGCATTTTTTTCATACACCACCAAGCCGCTGCTGCTGGCAGACTTGGCTTGGCGGCACGCTCGGTCGGCGCTCGACATCGCGTCATTGAACTGCATGCCAGCGCTGACCTCAATCAGTCCGATGACCGTGGAGCGTTTCGCGTCTTATCAGGACGAGATAGGGCAACCTGTCACCGCCTGGGCACTGCTCTACACCGTGTGGGCCGCTGTAGAGCCGCAGGCAGGCCGCGAGTTCGTCGCCGCTGGTGCTGCGCAGTCTCAGTTGACGACCAAGATCAGGATCAGGTGGCGGGCTGGCATCACGTCGGCTGATCGCGTGAGCCATGACGGCCGGGTTTATGACGTGCAATCGGTGATTGACTACAAAAGCGCTCACCGAGAAGTGGTGCTGATGTGCCGGGGATGAACTGTCACCGGCTCCTAGACTGTCACCAGACTGTCACCAGCGCCACAAACAAAAAAGCCTGCTAACAATTAAGTAGCAGGCTTTCTATATGCCGTAAGGCTTGTAAGTGGTGGGATGTGCGGGGGTCGAACCCACGACAAACGGATTAAAAGTCCGCTGCT
>JANYHL010000039.1 GCA_025359085.1 Gammaproteobacteria bacterium | reverse complement strand
CGAATGCGGCCATGACCAGGCCGCATTCGCCCCCGACCATGCTACTGAGCCGGAACAATCACTACGGTGCCTGGGGGTACGGTTCCTTTGGCGCCGGTGCGACCGGTGGCCCCGGTGCTGCCCGTTGCGCCGGTATCACCGGTTGCGCCAGCGCCGCCCGTTGCGCCAGTCGCGCCGGTATAGCCGGTGGCACCAGTGTTCCCGGTGCTGCCGGTGCTGCCGGTAGCGCCGGTATAGCCCGTTGCGCCAGTGTTGCCGGTGGCACCGGTATAACCCGTCGCGCCTTGAGGCCCGGCCGGACCGGCGGGGAGTGAAAAACAGCCAGCCAAGGTAACTGCTGCCGCTGTGGCGATCAATAGATTCGAGTACTTCATGATGATTCCTTTGATTGGAGGGGCACTTCACACTGTCAAGTGCATAGCGACCCCGAAGTGATCAATTTCAGAACATAACGGCAGCAGATCAAGCCATCGCCATCGCTGTCGCCTTCGGCATCCATCTCGGCCTTGGTGCGACGACTGAGAGCAAGCTTACGCAAACCCCGGCATTCATTCGGTGCGCCAGCGCACATGACGGAAATTTTTTTACCGACCCCGAGTTGTGACCGGGCCCGCATCGCCAGATGGTGTTTGTGCGCTATGTGGGCCAGCGCACGGAGCAGGCCGGCCGAAGCAGCCATCATTGACAAGCTAGTAAACCAAGGAGCTACCATGAAACCAAGCCTTAAAGTCCGTCATCTCATGTTGTCCGTGCTGGTGGCGGCCAGCGCCTTCGCCGTGCCCGCATTGGCGCAAGTCAGTGTCAACATCAACCTCGGACCGCCAGCACCGCTCTATGAAGCCAGGCCGTACATCGCGCCCGGCTACGTCTGGGCGCCGGGCTACTGGACGCTGAATGGCGACCAGCACATCTGGGTGCGCGGGCGCACCATCGTCCAGCGTCCGGGTTACGTCTGGGCGCCTGACCGTTGGGAGCAACGCGGCACCGTCTACGTGCGCCAACCGGGCAGTTGGCAGCGCGATGGCCACGACCAGGGTGGAAAATTTGAAAAACAAAAGAAACCCAAGCACTGGAATAACGGCCACCGCAAGGATGACGATGGCGACAACGGCAAGCATGGTGGCAATGGCAAGCGCAAGGACTGACGCCACCCGGCACTGCAGGAGCGACTCGTGTCCTGTGCGGGCGCCGCAACGGCGAGCGCAGGCTGGGACAAGTCGAAAATGCCGGCGTGCAGGACTGCCCGGCGCTAATGCAGCAACCGAAAGCGCGTGCCGCGGAAGCTGAACACGGCGCTGCGCGGCTGGATTTCCTCTAGTTTCACCTCGGGCGCCGCCAGAGCGCCTTGGGTCAGCACCAGATTGTTGACCAGGAGCAGTCGCTGCGCCGGGTTCTTGGCGTACACGGCGCCGGTGATGGTCAAGGCAGGGACTTGACGTCGCAGGTCGTCGGCCAGCTCGCTGAGCAGCGGCAGCGCCGTCAACTCGGCGCTGGCGGGCGCAGCAGTCGCGGCGGCGGGCCCAGGTTTGGGCTTGGTCTTGGGCGGCGTTGGCGTGGCCGTTGGTGCTGCAATAGTCGGCGCTGGTTTTGGTTTCACGCTGGCGCTTATCTCGGGCAAGGCAGCCGTCGGCGCCACCGACGGCGTCACCGCTGCGCTCACCGGGGGTGAAGCGACAACGGGTTTCAGAATTACCGAGCGCGGCGCCTCGGCCGGTGTTTGCCAGACCCACAGACCGACACCGATGCCCGCCAGCGCCACCACCGCGGCGACGGTCAGCCAGAGCGAGCGGCTTGCAGCGGGCACGGTTTGACCGCTCGGGGTCGCCAGTTGGCGCGTGTGCAAGCCGGGCACATTGCCGCGCTCACGTTCGGTATCGGCCCGCTTCAGGGCGTCGAGGATGTACGACATGGATTTATAGCGGTTCGGTTTGCAGACGCGGGCCACCGCTGTCCGTGGCACTGTCGAGTTGCATGAAGGTCATGGGGCCGGGCTGGCCGTCGGGTTTGAGTCCGTGGGCGTGCTGAAAGGCCCGCACCCGCTCCCGCAGCGTCGCATCCAGCCGTGGCGGGGCCTGGCCCGCGCCAGGGGCGGGCGCACCCTCCATCTGCGCCAATTGGGTTGCCAACCGGTCGATGACGGGTCCACCGCTGCCGTCCGGCAGGGCGGCGCTGTAGCCTCGCGGTGCCCGCCAGAAGGTGGCAAAGTCGCCGCGCCAGAGCCGCCCCAGCGCGACCAGCCGGACGCGATGCAGGCTCGGCCCCACCTGCAGCGTCGCGGTCTGTTCGCCCAGGCCCACCAGCAGGGCATACACCGGCACACCGTTGTCGGCCTGCAGGGTCAGGATGCCGGGGCGCCCCAACTGGCGCAGCAAAGGGACGCTGAGCTGGTTGGTGCGGTAGCACTGGAGCTCCCGCGCGACCGCCGCCTGGCACGGATCGCCGTCGCTCGCGCCGATTGGGGTCGGCAGCGCCCAGCGGCTGGCCAGCGCGCGCCAGGCCGTGTTGATGTCGCGCGGCAGTTGCGCCAGCAGGGCGTCGATCTCCTCAGGCGGGCTCGGCACCGGGGGCGCGGCCTTGATCGGCGCCAGTGGGGCAGCGGGCGCGGCTGACACCCGGGCCGGGGCTGAGGATTGCGTCGGCGGGCGGGCGGGCCACAGCAAAAAACCGGCCAGCGCGACGCCGACCGCCAGGCCCAGGCCGCCGAGCGCGTAGGCCGTGTGCTGGCGCTGGCGGCGGCGCGGGTGGGCGTTGTCGGGCCCGAACACTTCGGCCGCCGCCTTGTCAACCACGCGCCGGTTGACGCTCGCCGCGCCGCTGGCCCAGGCTCCCAGCAGCGCCCGCCCGCACAAGAGGTTGATGCGCCGTGGCACGCCCCGCGCGAGGCGGTGGATGCGCTGCAGGGAAGAGCGGTCAAACGGCAGCGCGCCGGTGTGGCCCGCCACCGCCAGCCGGTGTCCGATGTACTGGCTGCTCTCGGCCGCGCTCAGGGCGTCCAGGTGAAAGCGCGCAATCACGCGCTGGGCGAGTTGTTCAAGTTCAGGGCGTGCCAGCATGGTGCGCAACTCGGGCTGGCCAATCAGCACAATCTGCAGCAGCTTGCGCTCGTTGGTTTCCAGGTTGGTCAGCAGGCGCAACTGCTCCAGTACCTCGGCTTGCAGGTTCTGCGCCTCGTCGATGATGAGCACGCTGCTTTGCCCGGCGGCGTGTCGCTGCAACAAAAAGGCATTCAGCGCGTCGATGTAGTCCTTGCCCGTGGCTGCGCTCACGGCGCTCGGCGCCAGCGTGATGTGGAACTCCTCGCAGATCGATTGCAGCAGCTCGGTGACGCTGAGCTTGGGATTGAAGATGTAGGCCACCTGGCAGCCGGTGGGAATCTGCTCCAGGAAGCAGCGGCAAATGGTGGTTTTGCCGGTGCCGATGTCGCCGGTGAGCAGCACAAAGCCGCCGCCGCTGCCTCTGCCACCCCCTGCGGCAGCGCCCGAGCCGACCACGCCGTAGAGCAGATGCGCCAGCGCCTCGCGGTGGCGCTCGCTCATAAACAGGTAACGCGGGTCGGGCGCGATCGAAAAGGGGTCCTGCGTCAGGCCGAAGTGTTGCGAGTACATAAGCGCCGAGGATAACCTCGAGTCGCCGTGGCCTCTGCCGCGTGCCCGCCAAGCGCCCCCCCAGGTTCTACAATCCGCCCCGCGTCCTGTTGTCCATTGGAATTTTTGAAAACCCGCTATGAGTGCCTTTCTGGAAGAAACCGTTTTAACTGTTCACCACTGGACCGACCGCCTGTTCAGCTTCACCACCACGCGTGACCCGACCCTGCGTTTTTCCAACGGTCATTTCACGATGATCGGCCTGCGCCTGGAAAGCGGCAAGCCGCTGCTGCGCGCCTACAGCATCGTCAGTGCCAACTACGAAGACCATCTGGAGTTCCTGAGCATCAAGGTGCAGGACGGTCCGCTGACCTCGCGCTTGCAGCACATCAAGGTCGGCGACAAGATCGTGGTTGGGCGCAAACCCACCGGCACCTTGCTGATCGACTATTTGCTGTCGGGCAAAAACCTGTACCTGATCGGCACCGGCACCGGCCTGGCGCCGTTCCTGAGCATCGTGCGCGACCCCGAAACCTATGAGCGCTTCGAGAAAGTCATCTTGGTGCACGGTGTGCGCGAGGTGGCCGAGCTGGCTTACCACGACTACCTGACGCAGGATCTGCCCGACCATGAGTTTCTGGGCGACATGGTGACGGAAAAACTGCTGTACTACCCGACCGTCACGCGCGAAGCTTTTGTGCACCAGGGCCGCGTCACCACGCTGCTGGAAACCGGTCAATTGCAGGCCGATCTGGGCTTGCCCAAGTTCGACCCGGCACACGACCGCGTCATGCTTTGCGGCAGCCCCGATATGCTGCGCGACCTGAAGCACCTGCTGGAAAAACGTGACTTCATGGAAGGCAACACCACCCGGCAAGGTGACTTCGTGATTGAACGCGCTTTTGCCGAGCAGTAAGCTAAGGCCCCTGCAGCGCAGTCCCTAGAACCGAATCGCTTGTCTCCCTTGCTGCCTCCCGCTGCCGACCGTCCGATCGCCGCCATGCTGCTCGCCGCGGGCCGCGGCGAGCGCATGCGACCGCTGACCGACACCACGCCGAAACCCTTGCTGGCAGTGCGCGGCAAGCCACTGATGCAGTGGCCGCTGGAGGCACTGGCGCGCGCTGGCGTGGGCCGGGTGGTGGTCAACACGGCTTGGTTGGGGTCCCAGATTTCTGCGCAATTTAATGATGTTTTCAGGCTCCAGCCAGCGTCCAGTCTGCTTGAGCAGCTATCAAATAAAGATGGCCTGCCCATTCTCTATTCGCATGAAGGCCAGGATTTTGGGGCCGCCCTGGAAACCGCCGGCGGCATTGCGCGCGCCTTGCCGCTGCTGTGCCCGCGCACGGGCGCCGGGGCCAGCGCGGACGTGTTCTGGGTGCTCGCCGCTGACGTGTATGTGCCTGACTTTGTCTTCAGCCCGGCGGCGGTGGCGCGGTTTTCAGCCAGTGACAAGCTGGCGCACCTTTGGCTGGTGCCCAACCCGGCGCATAACCCGCGGGGCGACTTTGGCCTGGAAGGTGCCGCCGCCGAAACGGATGCCCCAACGCCGATTGGTCTGGCACTCAATCTGCTTCCTTCAGATAAGCGCCCGCGCTACACCTATTCCACCATTGGCCTGTATCGCCGCGCCCTGTTTGAGCCGCCCTGGTGTGACATCGTCGCGGGCAATCCGCTCGGCATCAAAGCCCCTTTGGCGCCATTGATGCGCGCGGCCATGGACAATCGACTCGTTTCAGCTGAACGGTACGGCGGTGCCTGGACCGACGTCGGCACGCCCGAGCGGCTGCACGCCTTGAATTTGAATTTGCCCTGCGTCCAACCTTGACGCCTCCTGGAGCCTACCAATGAACTCAATCACTCTCGCGCCTGTTGCCGCTACCGGTTACGCAGAACGCCGTGCCCAGCTGGCCAAACTCATCGGCCCGCACGGCATCGCCATCATCCCGACCGCGCCCGAGCAGCAGCGCAACCGCGACAACGATTTCTTGTTCCGCCCCGACAGTTACTTTTACTACCTGACGGGGTTTGCCGAACCCAAGGCTTGGCTGGTCATCACCGGTGACGGCAAGACCACGCTGTTTTGCCAGGCCAAAGACCCGGAGCGCGAAATCTGGGACGGTTACCGGCTTGGGCCACAGACAGCCCCGGCGGCGCTGGGCGTCGATGCGGCGTTTGCCGTGGCGGAGCTGGACGCCCAACTGCCCGGCCTGCTGGATGGCTTTGAGGCCGTCTGGTACCCGTTTGCCACCCACAAGGGGCTGGAAACCCGCATTGACGGCTGGCTGGGCAGCGTGCGTGCCCGCGTGCGTTACGGCAGCTTGTGTCCCGAGCAGCAGCGCGACCTGTGCGGCGTGCTCGATGAAATGCGGCTGGTGAAAGACGTGCATGAGCAGGCCACCATGCGCCGCGCCGCGCAAATCAGCGCCGGCGCCCACATCCGCGCCATGCAGCTCAGCGCCCGCATGCTGCGCGCGGGCCAGGAAGTGCGCGAATACCACCTGGACGCCGAACTGCTGCACGAGTTTCGTCGCCACGGCTCGCAGGCCCCGGCCTACGGCTCGATC
The DNA here is from genome assembly GCA_025359085.1 of Gammaproteobacteria bacterium. GTDB lineage: Bacteria > Pseudomonadota > Gammaproteobacteria > Burkholderiales > Burkholderiaceae_C > Rhodoferax. The sequence goes on along the minus strand of JANYHL010000039.1, from coordinate 24,612 downwards.
GTGGCCGCCGGTGCCAATGCCTGCGTGCTGCACTACCGCGCCGACGCGGGACAAGTGCGAGACGGTGAATTGGTGCTGATCGACGCCGCCTGTGAGCTCGACGGCTACGCCTCCGACATTACCCGCACCTTCCCGGCCAACGGCCGCTTCACCGGGCCGCAGCGCGCGCTGTATGAGCTGGTGCTGGCGTCGCAAGAAGCCGCCGTCGCCGTCACCCGCGCCGGTGCCCGCTTTACCGAGCCACACGAGGCCAGCGTCAAGGTGCTGGCGCAAGGCATGCTGGACCTGGGGCTGCTCGACAAGAACCTGGTTGGCAGCCTGCAGGACGTGATCGAGAAACGGGCCTACTTCCAGTTCTACATGCACCGCACCGGGCACTGGATCGGCATGGACGTGCATGACTGCGGCGCTTATACCGAGCCGTCCGAAATTGGCACGGTGAGCACGCGCAAGGACGCGCTCACCGGTGAACTGATCAAGGACCGGCCGGCGCGCATCCTGCAAGCCGGCATGGTGCTGACGCTGGAGCCCGGTATTTACGTGCGGCCCGCCGAGGGCGTGCCCGCGCAGTTTCACAACATCGGCATCCGCATTGAAGACGATGCCATCGTCACCGCCAGCGGCTGCGAGCTGATCAGCCGCGACGTGCCGGTGACGGTCGATGAGATTGAAGCGCTGATGCGCGGCTGACTGGCTTAACCGGATCGTTGAATGACTACTGGATTTTTATGATGAAAACAATTTTCTCGCTGATGGTGTGTTGTCTGGTGGCGGCAACGAACCTGGCGGTTGCCAAAACCCCAGGCGAAGTGGAAGTGGGCAGCGTGCTGCGCGAGGCCACAATGAAGGGTTTGTCGGGCCCGTCGCGCCAACTGTCGCAATACCGCGGCAAGCCGCTGATCATCAACGTCTGGGCCAGCTGGTGTGGTCCGTGCCAGCAAGAAATGCCTTCGCTGGAGCGGTTGGCGCGCAGCAAGCTGGGACAGCAGTTTGCCGTGATCGGTATTTCTACCGACGACTACCCCGAAGCGGCGAACGCATTTCTGAAACGTTACCGAACCAGCTTCAGCCACTATATTGACAGCCAGCTGCTATTGGAAAACATGTTGGGCGCAGACCGGTTGCCGCTGACCTTGCTGGTGGATGAGCAAGGACGGGTTTTGGCCAAGTACGCGGGCGCCAAAGAATGGGACAGCCTGCAGGCCATGAGCATGATCGTGCAGACACTTCATCTCAAGCGCTGAGGGTTCGAGCAGACCGAGTCGGCGGACGCTGCCCCTTGGGCTCCCGCGCGAGGTGGCTGGGCACCATAGGCTGTTGTTTATTTTATAGGGGTGTGTGCTGGCGCCCGCTGCCACGCGTTGCACGATTTGAATCAATAGAATCCTGACATCAGCTTGGACGCTTCTGGTTTTAGGATGTGAAAAAATGAGTCAACGACCCGAATGCCCGATTGGTCTTTCGTCGGATGAATTACCCGCTAGCGCCACGGGCGGTTTGGCTCAGGAAGCCATTTTTACCGAAGCGCTGATCAGCTCCCGGCAAAATATTTTGCCCCGGCGCCTGGGCGAGCCCGGCCCGTCGGCAACCCAAATCGACCAAATGTTTCGCGCGGCCGCTGCCGCGCCCGATCATGGCCAGTTGCGCCCGTGGCGCTTTGTGCTGGTGCCGACCGGCAAACGCGCTGAGCTGGCTGACGTGTTTGCCCAGGCGCTGCTGGAGCGCGACGCCAGCGCCACCGCGGCGCAGCTTGAGTCGGCGCGCGAAAAAGCGCATCGTGCCCCCTGGTTGGCGTTGGTGGTGGCGCGTCTGGGGCCACGTGAGCCCGATATTCCGATGCTGGAGCGCATGGTGTCGGTGGGGTGCGCCGTGCAAAACATATTGCTCTGCGCCCACAGCATGGCGTTTGGTACCGGTCTGACCAGCGGCCAGGCCATGTTTTCACCGCCCATGCGCAGCTTGTTTAAATTGCAGACGGGCGAAGAAGCGGTGTGTTTCATCAGCGTGGGCACGGCGTCCAAACGTAAAGCGCCGCGCCTGCGTCCCGAGCCCATTGACTTTGTGACCAGTCTGTAAGGCGGCCAGTGCAAGCGCCCTGTGTGGTTTTTGTCCTCGGGTCGGGTTATTGCGGGGGGCGATATTGCACAATCAACGTATAGTCAAATCAATAAGATGAAGAGACAAACCTTTCTGCGCCAGCGCTCACTCCATGACAAAGCCTAAAGAACACGCCATCCCCTGCGATCTCGATCGACCCGACGAGGTCTTTGAGCTGGCCGCCGAGTTGTTTCGGGTCATGTCGGCACCGATGCGCCTGAAGATCATCAGTTGCCTGTGCGACGGCGAAAAGAATGTGAGCTACCTGCTCAGCAAAATTGGCACCACCCAACCCAATATGTCGCAACACCTGAACACGCTGTATAAAAACGGGGTGCTTGGGAAACGCCGTGATGGCGTGCAAATCCATTACCGCATCATCGATGATCGGATACCGGCGCTCTGCCGTGCTGTCTGCACCAAAATCGAGACTGAAGGCAGCTTCAAGGCGGCTTGACCGGTCCAGCCCACCAGCAGCGCGTAGTCCATCGCCACATGCTTGGCGGGCGGCGGCGGTTCACCTCTTTCTCCCTGGTCAAGTGCAGGGGCTATGGTCGACATAAACATCATAAAATAAGCACGAATATATATAAGCAAATACGGATATATTGATCTACATCAGAACTTTACATAGGGTCAACTACTAGTATTAACCCTAATAGTGTTGCCAGTTCGCCATCGCAATTGGGCACTATCGCTTGGAAAGCGAGGAGTTCTTGATGCGTAGTCAATACCTACTGGTTGCAGCAGCGGCAGCCCTATTTTTTGCTGTGGCGGCGTCGGCAGCCACGGAGTCGGCCCCGGTGAAGTTGCAGCTGTCCACCGCCGATCACGCGTTGGCCTTGCTTGGCAAAATTGCCGGGGTCCCGGTGAAGTTGCAGCTGTCCACCGCCGATCACAGCAAGTTCAAGGCACTGGATCAGGACTTCGCCTCTGGCCCGGAGGTCACCAAGGCGTGCTTGAGTTGCCATACCGAGGCGTCCAAGCAAATTCACCAGACGCAGCACTGGAAGTGGGAATACATCAACCCCGATACCAAGCAGGTGCTGGGTAAGAAAAACGTCATCAACAACTTCTGCACTTCGGTGGAGTCAAACTACGCAGCTTGCGCCAGTTGCCACATTGGCTACGGCATGAAAGACAGCAAGTTTGACTTTTCCATCGAGGAGAACGTTGACTGCCTGGCCTGCCATGACCACACCGGCAAGTACAGCAAGCCGGGTGGTTTTGCCGGTAACCCGGTCGCCCGCGACACCGAGTTTCCGGCGGGCTCAGGCAAGATCATCAAGGGCATCAACCTGAAAGAAATCGCCCAGAAGGTCGGGCCCACCACGCGCAGCACCTGCGGCGCCTGCCATTTCAAGGGCGGCGGCGGTGATGGCGTCAAACACGGCGACCTTGACAGTTCGTTGGAAAACCCCGACAAGGCGCTCGACGTCCACATGGACGCCAAGGGGCTGAACTTTGCGTGCGCCACCTGCCACAAGACCGATGATCACAAAGTGTCGGGCAGCCGTTACGCCCCCACGGCCAAGGACAAGGCGCCGGCGCACATGCGCGGCGAGGCCGACAAGACCAACCCCGACACCTGCCAGGCCTGTCACGGCCAGGCCCCGCACAAGGTGGTCAAGCTCAATGAGCACACCGCCAAGATCGCCTGCCAGACCTGCCACATTCCGGCCTTTGCCCGTGGCGGTGTGCCGACCAAGATGTCGTGGGACTGGTCGACCGCCGGCAAGCTTGACAAAGATGGCAAGTTCCAGACCCTGCGCGACGAAAACGACTATGACACCTACATGACGATCAAGGGCGACTTCAAGTGGGCGGAAAACGTCACGCCTGAATACGTCTGGTTCAATGGCACCAACAAATACACGCTTATCGGCGACAAGATTGAGAAGGGCGGCAAGCCGGTCCAGATCAACCATTTTGAAGGCAGCGCCACCGATGGCAAGTCGATGATCTGGCCGATCAAACTGTTCCGCGGCAAGCAGCAATACGACCCGATCAACAAGTCGCTGGTCATCACCCACCTGGCGGGCAACGACGACACCGCCTTCTGGAAAAACCTGGACTGGGTCAAAGCCGTGACGGCGGGCATGGCCAAAGGCGGTGTCAAGTTCTCCGGCCAGGTTGACTTCATCGAGACCGAAAGCATGTGGGCGATCAACCACATGGTGGCGCCCAAAGAAAAAGCGCTGGGCTGTGTGGAATGCCATGCCAGCAAGGGTCGGCTCGACAAGATCGACGGCGTCTACATGCCGGGGCGCAGTCGCGACCACGCCCGCTGGCTAGAAATCGGTGGCTGGCTGCTTGCCTCCCTGACCTTGCTCGGCGTCCTGGGCCACGGATTGGTCCGCATCGTCGCGAACAAACGCAATAGCTAACCGGGAGAACCTTCATGTCACGCGTTTATCTCTTCAAACCCTTCGAGCGGTTCTGGCACTGGTGCCAGGCGGCACTGATTATTTTCATGCTGTTGACTGGCTTCGAGGTCCATGGAACCTACTCGATCTTCGGCTTCGAAAAGGCGGTCGGCTACCACACCATCGCCGCCTGGACCTTGGTAGGGCTATGGATATTTGCCGCCTTCTGGCATCTCACCAGCGGTGAATGGCGCCACTACATCCCGACGACGCACAACATCTTTGTCATCGCGAAATATTACTCATCCGGCATTTTCAAGGATGAGCCGCATCCGTTTCGTCCCAGCGTCAGCAACAAGCACAACCCGCTGCAACGGCTGACCTACCTGGCCGTCCTGACGCTGCTCAGCACGATGCTCTGGTTCACCGGTTGGCTCTATCTCTTTTATGCGGACTGGGCGGCCTGGGGTCTGGGCAAGCTGCAATTGCAGTGGATTGCCAGCGCACACACCTTCGGCGCCTTCCTGATGCTGACCTTCCTGATTTCTCACCTGTACCTCGCCACGACCGGCCACAAGATCACCTCGCAGGTCAAGGCCATGATCACCGGCTGGGAGGATCTGGCCGCGGATGAAGAACCCTTGCCTGGCAAACGGCACTAGGGCTGACAGTCAAGTTTTTGTTCAACTCAATAGGGAAATCTCATGAAAACTGCATTCAAGAAAAAGTTACTCGTGACGCTGGTGGCGAGCATGTGGCTGCCTTTGATCGCCTCCGCGGCGGACGCCGATTTGATGAAAAAGATAGAAGACCTGTCGCGCGAGCTGCAGGCCTTGAAGAGCCAGGTCACGGCCAATGAGCAAAAAGCCGCCCAGGCGCAGTCCCCGGCCCAGGCCACCGAGCTGGCTGATCTCAAGAGCCAGGTCACCAAGCTTGAAAATAAATCACTCAGCAAGTGGTTGACGGTGGGGGGCGATTACCGCTTCCGCTATGACTACTTGGAAGGGCAGAGCAAGACCTTCACTGACGTTAACGCCACTTTTGCCAACGTCCAACAAAAGCTACAGGCCGATTTTTTTGCCAATCCATCCGCTGTGCTCGGCTCGTCGAAGTACTTCGGCGCACCGCAGGCCGGCAGCATGTCAACGGCCGGTGCCCTGAGTGGTTTGATGGGCTTCGCCCAGGGCATGAACAGTGTCGCCACCTATGACCAGGCGAACGCATTTCTCGCCAATCCGAACAATGCCGGCATGATCCAGGGCATCGGCGGCTTTGCGGCGACGGTGCCCGCCTACAAACCGAAGAACACCAGCCTGTACAGCAACCGCTTCGGCCTGGACCTGGGTGCCAAGGCGACGCAGGACGTTAGCGTCAACGCGCACCTGAACATGTACAAGGTGTTTGGCTCCCAAAATGAGGGCGCGGTCACCAATGCCGGCAACGCACCATTCTTCGCCGACCGCGTGGGCGTCTTTGACGGCACAGTCGGGCACGTACCCTCCACCAGTTACCTGAATGTGGATCGCGTTTACGCCACCTGGAGCAACATCGGCGACGAACCGGTCTGGTTGTCGGTAGGACGGCGCCCTTCCACCGGCGGCGCACCCAGCAATCTGCGCGACAACCGGCCTAATCCCGGCAATGGCGGCACACCCTCCATGCTGGTGGATTACGCCTTTGACGGCATGACGGTCGGCTACGCCCCGGATATCGACGGCTGGCCCGGCGCCTACGCCAAAATCTGTTACGGCCGTGGCTTTGAGAGCGGGTTTACTGACTTCAAAGGCAACTCGCTGAAAGACACCGACATGCTCGGCGTGGCGATTGTTCCGATCGACACCGACCCGCTGCGCGTCTGGCTGCAATGGAATCGGGGCATGAACATCTTTGATGCACCAGCGATGAGCAAGACCTACTTTGGTGACACAGTCGCCAAGACCAACCTGGGTGACATCGACTGGCTGGGCATCGGTTTCATGAGCACGTTCAAGAACATGGGTCCGGGCAAACTCAACATCTTTGGTGACCTGGGCATGAGCATCACCCATCCGAACAACAACGTTTCGGCGCAGTTCGGCTTCCAGGGGCTGATGAGCGGGACCTTCTTCAGTCCCGAAGCACCGAGCAGCAAGACCGGCACGGCGATTGCGTTGGGCGTGCGTTATGACCTGCCATCCAATTCCAAGTTCGGTTTTGAGTACAACCACGGTTCCAAGAACTGGATCACCTTTGCCCCCGCCGCTGATGACATGTGGACTGCGAAAGCCGGCACGCGCGGCAATGTGTACGAGGCCTACTTCATACAAGAGCTCGATCGCAAACCGATTTCCTCCTTCTTCAGCAAGGCTTTCTTCCGCCTTGGTGTGCAATATTACAAATTTGACTACACCGGCAGCAACAACTGGGTCGGTGCCCCAGTCAAGATTGGCGATGTCAATGGTCAGATGATGACCATGACACCGCTGGAAAATGCCACCAACCTGTATGCCACCTTCGAGGTCAAATTCTGATTTGACCACTCAACCCGGCGAGCGCAAGCGATTGCGCTCAACGAGCGTTCATTAACTGACCAAAGGATTTCAAAATGAAAACCAAACTCTCTACCCTCGCTGTTTCAATCACGCTGGCTTTGTCTGGCCTGGCGTTTGTCGGCAGCGCTGCCGCCGAAGAAGGCAAGATGGTCGGCCCGATCACCAAGATCACGCTGGCTGGCGACGGCAAGTCGGCCACGGCCGTTCTGAAGGACACCAAGGCTGGCACCCCCGTCACCATCACCATCACCGATGATCTGACCCTGGATAAATTCAAGGACAAACGCATCGTCGAAGGCGACGAAATCCGCGCCCGCTTTGAGAAAGACGGCAAGAACACGGCCAAGTCCTTCAAGAAAACCGCCGGCTGCTAAACCATCAGCGCCACCCCATGGAACAAGCTGCCTGAGCGGCTGGCCGGGCTGGCGCCGGAGAAGTGTGCATCTCTCGTTCAAGGAGTTCCATCATGAAACGTATGATTTTGGCAACCGTCCTGGTTGCAACTGCGCTGTCGACTTCAATGGTGTGGGCCGCCACTGCAACCGAGCAGAAAGTGGAAGCAGATGAAGTCGCCAATGAGCAAATGGTTTCCTATTTTGAGACCGGAATGATCGGCAAGACGGTCTGGGTTGTTGACAGTCGTCCCGCCGGAAAATACATCGCGGGTCACATCCCTGGCGCCATGAGTCTGCCGCTGGACATGTTGAAAAAAGACGCCGCCAGTGCGGAGAAACTGGGTATTCCAAAAACCGGCAAAGTCATTTTTTACTGCGCAGGCAGAGAGTGCACACTGTCGGTCGACTCGGCTGAGATTTTCAGAAAAATGGGCTATGCCGACGCTTGGGTCTATCGCAATGGTGTGCCAGGCTGGAACCAAAAGGCGCAGCCTCTGCTGGCCGAGGAGGCTTTCGTCAAAAAGGGCAACCTGATTTTGATCGACACTGCGCCTGGAAAAGAGAGCATCGTGACGGAGTCGAACAAGCTGGTTCAACTTTCCCTCAACGATCTCAAGGGTGACAAAGGACAGACGGCCTTGGCCACGCTGTCCAAAAATGCGCCCCTGGTCGTCATTGGACGCGGCGACATGGCGGCAGTCAGTGCCACGCTGGAAGAACTGCGCGAACGCGATTTCCGCCGACTGGCTTACTTTCCCTTGAGCGCCTGGCAAGGCGCGCTCGCGATGGCGCCAGCGGTCACCACGGTCACCTGGGCACCGATTTACGCACCGGGCCAGGTCGCGCCCGCCGCCTTTGTAGAAGCGGTGGCTGCGGGCAAGTTCATCCTCGATGTGCGTCCCGCGGCAGACTATGCACGGGGGCACTTCAAAGGGGCGCTGAGCCTGCCGATTGAAGAAATGGACAAGGACTACGCCAAAATCCCCAAGGACGTTCCCGTGTTCGTGAATTGCGCGTCAGGCGCCAAGAGTCAAAAGACGTTCGACATCCTGGGCCGCAAAGGGTATGCCAACGTGTCGTACCTTGATGCCGAAGTTTCTTGCAAGGGCGAACTTTGCACCATCAAGGAATGAACAGACTCATCGTGCTGGCGCTGCTGGGCGCCGCTTGGGGCCTGGGCGCGCAGGCTGACGAAAATAAGCCGCTGCGCATCACGAAAGAGAGTCATGAATTCGTGGTTCAGACTCCAGATGGGCCGCTTGTCATCACCCGAGCCAAAAAAATGGGCGGCCTTACCAAGGGTTTCATCCAGCCCTTGGTGCCACAGCCGGGCGTAACACCTGTCACCGAGATTGACGTCCTGCACGCACTCAACGATCCATCGACCATGGTCATTGACATGCGCGACGACGAAGACCTCCTGACATCCACCATTCCCAACAGCTACCACATTCCCTACACCGAACTTGAAGACCGCATGGATGAACTGGGCTGTTTGTCGCGCGGCAAAAGTCAATGGGATTGTTCAGATGCTTTCAAAATTGTCGCTTTTTGCCATGGCCCGATGTGCGTTCAGAGCCCTGCTGGCATCGCCAGAATCGTCCACATGGGCTTCCCGGTCAACAAGATTTCATATTACCGCGGCGGCATGATGGATTGGGAAGCCTTGGGCCTGACCACCGTGACGGGCAACCGGCCGACGACAAAGTAGTGCGTACCCTGGAGCCTAATCATGCGCAGACTGATCCTCACCTGGCTGTTCATTGCCACAAGCGCATGGGCTGGAGCGGATGCGCCATCGAAATTCGACGGTAGCTTGCTTGGCGCCCAGCGGGCGGTCTATCAATTCAAATACCAGACGCCTGAAGATTTGCTGCAGGGTCTTGGCTACATCAACAACCACCTGAACGCGTTGAAAGAATTTGGCGATTCAGCCAACTCGCATCTGGTGGTCGTGGCCCATGGCAATGAGTTGCACATGCTCTCGCGCTTGAATCGGGCCGCCTACCCGGACATTTACGATGAACTGAAGTCACTTTCGGATCAGGGCGTTCAATTCCGGGTGTGCCGCAACGCGGCCAACTTCAGGGGCTACAAGGCGGATGATTTTTACGATGTCGTCACCGTGGTGCCGGCCGCGATGACGGAGCTGGCCAAGTGGCAAGGCAAAGGCTATGCCTATGTTTCGGGCAACGTGATTCAAAGAACCAAACGCGCCGCGTTGGAACAACCCGCCAGCATCAAGTAAAAATTGACGCCTGACGCGAGCGACCCTTTGCCAAATTCCTTGACTTCAATTGCTATATATTAAGTAGCTAATAGCGCATATTCAATGAGGGCTAGGGCCCCATTTCATAAATTTTCTCGGTGTTTCAGGGCGCTGCACCTTTGCGCAGCAGGTTGACGCGCATGGGGCGCACAAAGTGGGCGCCATCGGCAGCCATGTGCGGCTCAAAGCGCGCACGCACCGCTTGCAGGGTGGGGGCGTCAAGGCGGTGCGTGAGATAGGTGACACCGATCATGCGGCGTTCGAACTCCGCAAAGTCGCGGTAGTGCACCGGCACCTCAAAATGGGTTTCGCTGAGCTGCTCCCAGGCGCCCGAGCCCACGGCCGCTTGCACGGCCTGCTGCGCCGCAGCACGCACCTGTTCCTCGTCATGGAACAGACGCATGACCTCGTTGAGCGCGCCAGCAAACACCGGCTCTGAAACATAGAGCAGACCGCCTGATCGCAGCACGCGATGCACCTCAAGCAGGGCCTGGGCCATTTGGTCCAGGGGAACGTGGTGCAGTGACTTGAGCATCAGCGCCAGGTCGAAGGACTCGGCCGGGAACGGGATGGACTGCGCCCCGGCTGGCACAAAGTGCAGACGCGGCATCGGCTCAAACAGGTTCTTGGCGTTCTGGCGTTCGTCCACTTCCAGCGCTGTGACCTCGCAGTCCGGGCGCCGCGCCAGCAGCTTGCGCGACAACTCCGCGGCGCCACAACCGAGTTCAATGATCCGCGGGTGTTGCTCCAGATCGACCAGCGTTTGCAGCAAGTCCAATTCTTCGCTGATCTGTAAGGTGCTCATCGGGTCTTTCAAATTAGGGGCTTCATGCACGGGCATGAAGCATACACGTCAGCCTTTGCCGGCATTGCTCTTGTTGCGGTCGGCCAGGGTGGCGATCAAACCGTCAACGCCCTTGGTGTTGACCTCTTGCGCAAACTGGCTGCGGTAGGTTTCCACCAGCCAGACGCCCATCACGTTCAGGTTGTAGATTTTCCAGCCGGCGCCGTCGCCGCTGGTCTTTACCAACCGGTAATCCAGCTGCACCGGGTCGCCCCGCCCCTGGATTTCGGTGCGAACCACCACCTCGGTGTCTTGTGTCGAGGCGCGCAGGGGCTTGACCACCACGCGCAGATCAGCCACCTGGGCGACGGCGCCCGCGTAGGTGCGCACCAGCAAAGTCTTGAACTCTTCCTGCAAGCGCTTCTGTTGCTGCGGGCTGGCTTCTCGCCAGGAGGGGCCGACCGCAGACGCCGTCATGCGTTTGAAATCCATGTGCGGCATGACCGTGGCATCCACCAGCGTCACGATCGTGGCCACATCACCGGCGCGGACCGAGGCATTGGCTTTGATGCTGCCCAGCACCTCGGTGGACAGACGGTTGATCAAGGCATTGGCCGCTTCGTCGGCAGCCAGCGCCGGCAGGGTCAGCAGACTGGCGCTACCCAGCAAAAACACGGTCAGCCAGCGGGTCAATGAGCGGAGTTTCATGATCAGACTTTCAGAAGATTAGCTTCATTATATCCATCATTGCTTATGTACGGTATTTTGGTGGCGTCCTATCCACTGGGCGCGTCCAAGGGCGAGTGCAGTGCCTTGAGCTTGCAGGCGCAGAGTCGGGTTGGGCGCCGGGTCAGTGCGGGCTTGCGCTTGACGCAGGCGCCATGCTTTCCCAGGCCTTGAGCGTCTCTGCGGCATGCATCAGCGCCGGGCCGCCGCCCATGTACACGCAGACACTGAGCATTTCCTCCAGTTCGGCCCGCGTGCAGTTGAGCTTGTGCAAGGCCTTGACATGAAAACCAATGCAGCCAGAACACCCTTGCGTGATGCCAATGGCCAGTGCCATCAGTTCCTTGTGTTTGGCGCTGACTGCGCCCTCGGCCATGGCCGCGCGTGCCAATTGCCCGAAGCCTTGCATGACCTCGGATTGCGTTTTGCGAAACGGGGCCAGGCCCTCGTTGATGTCGTGAATCAGGCCCGTGTGATCAAAAGTGCTCATAATGATTCCTTAAAATATCAGTGGTTCATTATATATTTTGCGAGGCCAGCCAGACGATGAAAGCATTTCAAGACTATTACCCTGAAAACCTGGCGCACTGCTATGGTTGCGGCTCCAAAAATGACCACGGTCACCGCATCAAGACCTTTTGGGATGGTGACGAGACCGTGACCCACTTCACGCCCGAACCGTTTCACACCGCCATTCCTGGCTTCACTTACGGCGGCCTGCTGGCCTCGCTGATTGATTGCCACAGCACCGGCACGGCTGCGGCGGCGATGTACCGCCAGGCCGGCCGCGAGATGGACAGTTTGCCCGCCTTTCGCTTTGTGACGGGCGCGCTGCATGTGGACTATCTCAAGCCCACGCCGATTGCGCAGACGCTGGAAATTCGCGGCCGGGTGAAAGAAATCAAAGGCCGTAAAGTGGTGGTTGAAACTACGGTGTTTGCCGCGGGTGTCGCCACCGCGCGCGGCGAGGTGGTGGCGATTCAGATGCCGGAAAACTTTGGCGCGGCCAGCGTCTGAGCGCCTGGGCTTGCAAACCAGGCAAAAAAAGCCCGGTCTGCGTGCAACATGTGGCCCACGACCAGCTCGGTCACCAAAAATTTGATCAGTTCACCCTCGGTAGCGCCTTGGGCATCCCTCGCCTGCGCGGCAAGATGCAGCGCGCGTGCCCGCAGCAGCAGTGCTTGATGCTGCTGCGCATGGTCCGCCAGGTCGGTAAACCCGTGCGCCAGCAGAAGCGTTTCTTCATGCGCAAAGTGTTCCGCCACGTGCCTCAGCAGCGACTCAAACGCGGCCTCGAACATGGTTGGCAGCTGGCGGCGCAAAGCGACCTGGTCCAATAGCGTGTTGATCAACTGAAACAGTGTTTCGTGCTCCTGATCAATCACCGGGTGGCCGCAGGCATGAGAGGCTTTCCAGTGCAGGTGAACATACGATTTTTGAGGGGGGGTAGCAGATTCAGGGCGGGGCACTGGCGCCGCCGGCAGGCCCAGGTGCACGGCATTGCGCCCGCTTTTCTTGGCCCGGTACATGGCCTCATCTCCCAGACGCAACAAGTCCTTCTCGGTTTCGCCGTGGTCGGGGTACAGCGCCACGCCGATGCTTGCGGACATGTGCAGCACGATGCCCAGGACGGTCACAAAATCTTGTGCCAGCGCACTGCGAATTTTTTCGGCGACCGCCATGGCTGCGTCACTGGCTTGCAAATCAGGCAGCAGCACCACAAACTCGTCGCCGCCCATGCGCGCGGCGGTGTCAGACTCGCGCAGGCAACTCTGGATGCGCTGCGCCACCGTTTGCAGCACCCAGTCTCCTACCTCGTGTCCGAGCTCGTCGTTGATCGGTTTGAACTGGTCCAGGTCAATGAACAGCAGCGCCAGGCGAGTTTTTGCCCGACGTGCGCGCACCAGTTGCTGCGTCAGCCGTTCCAGCGCCAGGCGTCGGTTGGGCAAAAGGGTGAGCGGGTCATAGAAAGCCAGGTCACGCACCTGGTGTTCCATCTGGATGCGCTCAGAAATGTCTTCCAGTGACACCACCGCACCCTGCAGGGCTTCCCCTTTTAGCGGCGTCACGCTCATGCTGAACCAGCGCTGTTGTTGTGGCGAATGGCATGGATATTCCAGATAAAACCGTGGCAGGCGGCCGGCCAGCACGGCCCGAATACCGTCTTGCGCCGGCACGGTATTGCGCGCCGCCGGGTCGGCCTCGACGCCTTTGCAGGCGGTGAGGTAATTGGCGCCCACCGCGGTGCGGCTCGCGCTTTGCCCAAGCTGGGCGGCGTACTTCTGGGCATAACGCTGCCAGGCATCGTTGACCGTCAAAATCAGGCCGTCCTGGTTGAGCACGGCAATTTCCGCGGTCACCGAGTTGAGCACCGCTTGTTTGAAAATCTCACTGTCCCGTAACACTTTTTGCTGCTGCGCCAAGGTGTCGAGCAGTCGGTTGAAGCCACCTACCAACTGGCCGATTTCGTCTTGCCGGACCACCGGCAGCGCTTGCGGGGGCTGGTTTTGACGCACAAAGCCGTCCATCGTGTTGATCGCCGCCGTCATGGGGGCGAGTTGGCGGCGCAGCATCCACCAGATGAAGCTCAGGGAGATCAAGCCCAAGCCCCCTGCCGCCAGCCTGCCGCGTGGTTGCACGGCCCCAATCAACGCAAAAGCCTCCTCGGGCGTGACCGTGACCGACGCGTACCAGTGGGCGAGGGGAATTTGCTGGATGCTGACCAGCACCTCCACGCTATGCGGGTTAAGCACCCGCGCCGTCCCCTCAAAACCCTGCACAAATCGGTCAATCCACGGGCTGATGCCGGCAGCCGGCAGTAGCTCCATCAAGCGCGGTGTATCAGAGGTGGCAAAAATCAATCGTTGGCGCGCATCGATCAGAAAAAAATTTCCCGTCTTGCCATAACGGTGCGATGTCAACTGGCTTAAAAAGTTGGGTTGGTCGAGACGAATCGCGCCCGCCAAAGCGCCGATGACTTCGCCCTGGGGATTGCGGATCGGCACAGCCAGGGCCAACCCGCCCGCGGTGAGTGGGGGGTGAAATTGAATGCGGCCAATGACAGTTTCTCCGTCCTGGAGCACCCTGCGCAGCTCTGACGGCTCAAGCTTGTTGAGGGCAGACCCATCTTTCAAGAAATGCACCTGTGCCTGCAACACCCCTTGCTGGTTCCAGATCATCGCGCCCGCATTGAACTGCCCGGCCAGAAATGGTCGCTCCAGTAAAAAAGCCTGCAGCGCTGCGGGGTCGTTCACCTGCGTTGGCGTGATCCTGGTGGCCACCGTCTGGAGGGTGCCCAGCCGGTCTTGCAGGCCGTGATTGACTTCGGTGGTCAGCAAGTTCAAGGCTGAGCGCTGTTGTTCGCCGGTAAAAAGGAGCAGTTCTTCGCGCAGCAGCCCTTTCACATAGAAAGCCAGCGCCGCGAAGCTGAGGACAACAATGAGCAGTGTGAACAGGGTGACGCGGGTTTTGAGCGACTGTGGCTGAAAGCGCGGGGCGAACATGCTGACAAGTGTAAGTGAATGTTGCAGAGCGTGGCTGCCTTTGATAGGCCACCGTGAACTGTTGCCATGAGCGCGCTCTGCGCCATCACTCGACCAGCGTCATGTCACCCCGCCATCGGGTTCAGGATGCGCCTCACGGTCAGGGCATGGCCTGGGCGGACTGGGCCTTGTTCGGTTCCGTTCTCAAGCGCCAGCCACCTGCACCAGACAGTCGTAAAAGGTGGGGCCGCCGCCCAGGTCGGTCAGGTTTTGGCTGGTCAGCTGGTTCACATTGGTGCCACTCAGACCCAGTTTGCGCCACCACACGCCCAGCCCGTTAACCACCCCAGGGCGAGCGCGGCTGGAGATTTTGGCCTTGCAGCGGTACTCGCCGCGGGCGTTGAAGACGCGCACGATGTCGCCGTTCTGGATGGCGCGCACGGCCGCATCCGTGGCATTCATTTCCAGCAGCGGTTCTCCCTCCATGTCGCGCAGGCTCTCCACGTTGACAAAGCTGGAGTTCAGAAAATTGCGCGCCGGTGGCGAGATCATGGCCAGCGGGTACAGCGTTGAGCTGGCAAAGGCCTCGTGGTTGGGCACATGGTCGGGCAAGCCGTCCAACCCGCGCGCAGCCAGACGCGCGCTGAAAAACTCGCATTTGCCCGAGGGTGTCGGGAAGCCGCCCTGTGCAAACG
Source organism: Gammaproteobacteria bacterium (assembly GCA_025359085.1). Classification (GTDB taxonomy): domain Bacteria; phylum Pseudomonadota; class Gammaproteobacteria; order Burkholderiales; family Burkholderiaceae_C; genus Rhodoferax. The sequence continues at coordinate 9,267 of JANYHL010000039.1, read as the reverse complement.
GTGCCTGCGGTGTTGGCAATGTGGCAAAACCGTTGGCCAGCAACTCATCAAAATCAACCGCCTCGCCATAGGCCTGGCGGCACAGCGCCAGGTCATCGTCGGCAAAGCAGGGGTCGGCAAAATCCATGCGCGCGGCCAATTCCCTGAAGATCTGCGTGTTGGGCCTGGCTTCGCCCAGCGGCGCAATCGCCGGGCGGTTCAGCAGGGCGTCGGTGTGGCCGTAGCTCGAATGCACATCCCAATGCTCCAGCTGTGTCGTGGCCGGCAGCACGTAGTCCGCATAGTCGGCGGTGTCGGTCTGAAAGTGCTCCAGCACCACGGTGAACAGGTCATCCCGCGCAAAGCCCTGCGCCACCTTGCTTGAGTCAGGCGCGATCGCCACCGGGTTGCTGTTGTAGACGATCAGCGCCTCAATTGTTGGTCCATAGGCGGCGCTGGCCGGGCGCAGCAGGTCGTCGCCAATCGAGCTCATGTTGAGGCTGCGCGGTGTTTTTCCGGCCAGCAGGTCGGGGCGCTGCAGCGTCGCCTTTTGCACCGGGAACGCCCCGGAGCTTGACAGCAGCACGCCGCCGGCGCGATGGCGCCAGGCGCCCACGAGCGCGGGCAGGGAGGCAATGAGACGCACGGCATTGCCACCGCCGTGGACGCGCTGCAGCCCGTAGTTCATGCGGATGGCCACGGGTTCGCGGCCGGCTGCGCTGGCGCCGTAGTCTTTGGCCAATGAGCGGATTTGTTCGGTGGTGACGCCGCACAAGCCCGCGGCGCGCTCAGGGCTCCACTGCAGCGCACGTTCGCGCAGCAAATCCCAGCCCAGCGTGTACTGCCTCAGGTAGTCGTGATCGAGCCAGTCGTTGACGATAAGTTCGTGCATCAGCGCGAGCGCCAGCGCCCCGTCGGTGCCGGGCAGCAATGCGATGTGCTCGTGGCATTTTTCGGCGGTCTCCGATTGGCGCGGGTCGATGCAAATCAGCTTGGCACCGTTGCGCTTGGCGATCTGCGCTTGGCGCCAGAAGTGCAGGTTGCTGCTGATCGAGTTGCTGCCCCAGATCAATATCAGTTTGGATTCGGCAAAAAATTCCACGCGCATGCCGACCTTGGCGCCCAGCGTGTGGTTCAGTCCCTCGCCGCCCGCAGTCGAACAGATGGTGCGCTCCAGCAAGGACGCGCCTAACTGGTGGAAAAAGCGCGCCGCAATGCTCTCGCCCTGCACCAGCCCCATGGTGCCGGCGTAGCTGTAGGGCAAGATGGCCTGCGCTGCATCGGGCCCGCGATCGGCAATGGTCTTGAGCCGGGCCGCAATATCTTGCAGCGCCGCGTCCCAGCTCACGCGCTCGAACCGGCCCGCACCTTTGGGGCCCACGCGTTTGAGCGGGTGCAGCAGGCGATCCGGGTGGTAGGTGCGCTCGGGGTAGCGCGACACCTTGGTGCACAAGGCGCCGTCGGTGTGCGGATGCTTGGGGTTGCCTTGCACCTTGATGGCCACGCCGTTTTGCACCGTGGTCAGCATGGAGCAGGTGTCGGGGCAGTCGTGCGGGCAGGCACCCAGCACCTGGGTGGTGTCGGGGGCAGACGAGGGGGGGCTTGAATTCATGGGTTTGGCAGGAGTGGCGTGCCCGTATCCTACGTCGGCTTGACTAACGGCGGGCGGGCGCCGTTTTTTTTGAACTTGTTTCCGCCACCAGGTACAGTACCGCCGCCAGTGCCAGCGGCACCAGGTAGTAGATCAGGCGGTAAGCCAGCAGGGCGGCGAGCACCTCGGGCTGGGGCAACTGAGGCGACAGGAGGGCGATAAAGACCGCTTCCAGAACCCCCAATCCGGCCGGAATGCGGGCGATCACGGCTGCCACCGCGGCCACCAGCAGCACACTGACCACGGTCGGGAAACTGATTTTTTGCTGCAGCAGCATGAACAGGATACCGCCCATGAGCAGCCAGTTGGCCGCGCCCATGGTCAATTGCAGCAGTGCCAGCGGCAACGAGGGCAGGCTCAGCTCGTGGCCCCGCAGCGTAAAGTTGCGTTCGCGGGCCAAGGCGCACAGCAACAGGTAAAGCAGCGCCAGCGCCAGCAACACAAAACCCAGAATTTGCAGGTCGCCGCTGTCAATGGCCCAGTTGGCGGGCAGTGTCGGGGCGTGAAAACCAAAAATGACGCCTGCCAGCAGCAAGTAGCCGATCCAGTTGGCCAGCATGCTCAAGGTCATGACCCGGGTGATCACGCCGACATCCAGCCCCAGTCGTGCGTAAAGGCGATAGCGCATGGCGACGCCGCCTACCAGTGAGCCCATGTTCAGGTTGAACACATAGCTGATGAAGGTGACCCGCATCACCGTCGGCACCGTCAGCGGATGAGCGGTGTAGTGGCGCCCCAGCAGGTCAAATGAGCTGTACAGCGTCAGGCTGAGCAAGGCCAGCGCGGCGGCGCCCAGCAGCGCGTGCAAGGGATAGTTGGACAGGGCCGTCGCCACCTGGCGCCACTCGATCGCGCGTGCCTGGGTGACCAGCAGCCCGGCCACGAGCATGAAAAAAGCGGTGATGGCCGAGCGCTTCAGCCAGCGCCACCAGCGTTGACTGGTGATGCCGGGCTTGTCGTGCGTTACCGCAGGCTTCATGACACCTGGCCTTCGTTGACACGGTCGCCGCCGGCCTCGGCCAGCAATTTCTCGGCCAGTGTCAGGCGCGGCGTATGAACCGGTAGCCAGCCAAACCAGGCCGGGTAGTGGCGCAGCAGATGAAACACCACGAAGCTGCGCAGGCGCACCCACAGACCGGTCGCGGCCACATCCTCGATCAGAACCTGCTGGCAGCTGCTTTGCATCAAATGCACCAGGTGCTCTCCCAACTGCTGGTTGAAGGCGGGGTTCTTGATGATGACGTTGGCCTCCAGGTTGAGCGACAGGCTCAGCGGGTCCAGGTTGCTGGAGCCGACGGTTGACCATTTGTCGTCGGTCAGTGCGACCTTGCCATGCAGCGGGCGCGCGCTGTATTCGTATATTTTCACCCCGGCGCTCAACAGGTGGTGATACAACAGGCCGGCTGCGATTTTGACAATCGGCATGTCGGGCGCGCCCTGCAGAATCAGGCGCACATCGACGCCGCGCCGTGCGGCCTTGCGCAATTGCCGGAGCAAGCGGTAGCCGGGAAAAAAATAGGCGTTGGCGATGAAGACGCGCTGGCGCGCACTGCGGATGGCAATGCGATAGTGGCGTTCGATGTCGTTTTGGTGTTGCCGGTTGTCGCGTGTCACCAGCAGCGCCTCGGCCTGGCCCGCCATTGGCAGCAGGGTGTTCGTCGGGGCCTCCGGCGCAGGCTTGAACAGGCGATCCCGCAGCCTGGGCGGCCCACCTTCACCCTGGCCGATCAGCAACTGGCTGTGAACAAAGTGCTGGATCCGCGCTACCAGCGGTCCCTCAATCTCCACCGCGTAGTCCTGTTTGGCGGTCGGACCAAAGTCCTCCAAATGATCGGCCGAGTAGTTGATGCCGCCGACAAAGGCGAGGCGGCCGTCCACCACGACGATCTTGCGGTGCATGCGCCGGAACACATTGGTGCGGTAGCCCCACAGGCGGGGGCTGGGGTCAAACACATGGACCCGCACCCCGGCTTGTGTCAGCGCCGAGATGAAGGCGCTCGACAGGTCGGGTGAGCCGTAGCCGTCAATCGTGAGGTCGATCTGCACGCCACGCCGGGCCGCCGTCAGCAGCGCCGCATGCAAAGCCAGACCCACCTTGTCTTCAAACAGGATGAAGGTTTCCAGCAGGACCTCGTGCTCGGCTGCGGCAATGCACTCAAACACCCGCGGAAAATAGACCTCGCCATTGATCAGCAAGTTGACCCGGTTGCCGCTGACCCAGCGCCCTTTCATGTTGCAGCCCTTGGGGAGGACTCTGGAGGCCGCGCCGGGGCGCCCCAAGCAAGTCCGGTCTCCCTGGGGGACAGCGCAGTACACGCAGTGACAAGCGTGGGGGCTATTTTCATAATTCGATCGTTGCCGCCAGTGGCGCGTGGTCTGACAGCTGCGACCAGGGCTTGAGCGGCAGTACCAGCGGCGCATGGGCGATGGCGTTGCGCACATAAATGCGGTCCAGCGTCAGCGCAGGCAAGCGCGCCGGAAACGTGCGGGCCGCCTTGCCATAGGCCTGCACAAACACCTCGTGCAGGTCCGCGCCCTGCGCCAGCACCGCGTGGGCGCGGGCGCGCCAGTCATTGAAGTCGCCCGCCACTATCACCGGCGCGCTCGGCGGTATCTGTTGCTGCACCAGGTCGCACAGCATGTGCAGCTGTTTGAGCCGGTGTGACTCGGCCAGGCCGAGGTGCACGCAAATAGCATGGACCGGACTGTCGCGGCCTGTCACCTGCAGCACACAGTGCAGCAGTCCGCGCCGTTCCGGCCCGCTGATGGACACGTCGTGATTTTTGAAGCTGACAATGGGAAACTTCGACAGTACGGCATTGCCATGGTGGCCGCCGGGGTAGACGGCATTGCGACCGTAGGCAAACTGCGGCCAGATGCTGTCGGCCAGGAACTCGTAGTGCGGGCTGGTCGGGTAGTCGGTCACCCGGCGCTCATTGCGGGAGTGCAACCCGGTCACCTCCTGCAAGAACACGACATCGGCACCGACCAAACGAACCGCTTCACGCAACTCATGCAGGATGAATTTGCGGTTGAAGACGGTGAACCCTTTGTGGATGTTGACCGTCAGCACCTTGATGGACAAATGCACCGCCGCTGCGGCAATGGCTTGCTGCGCCGCCGCTCGCGCCTCAATGAGGGCGCAGTCAGCAACAGGAGGCGTTTGGCTGACTTTGATCGTGGATTTGGGCAAAGGCATGAGGCAGCAAGAAAGTGAAAAAACTCGATATTGCGCCATCTGGGTCCGTCTGGCTGTAGGACAGTCAGCCAGTCTGGTTGTTTCGACCGCTTTCTGGTGCGCCCACGCCAGCACGCAGCCCGGCAAGAGGCACGCCTGCGGCCATGCCGCACCCCGCGCTCGATCCGGTGCCGGTGGCCTGCCAGTGGGTGCAGGCGGGGCTTAAAACGGAGGTTTGAGGCGTCTTAATTGCTATTTAATTAATAGTTAAATGCGCTTATTAAACGGGGGCTGCAGCCTGATTTAACTCTTAAAGCGCCGCGACGCCAGCTCCAGCAGGCCATCAAATATCAGGTTGTCCACCAGCTCAAATTGCACCGACATGCTGGGCGCCATCTTCCAGCCCGCGCCCCCCGCCATGATGCATTTGGGCTCGGTGCCGCAGTGGGCTCGCAGGTGCTGCACCATGCAATTCACGGCGCCAGCGATGGCAAAGGTGCCGCCGCTGGTCAGGGCGTCGCTGGTGTTGGTGGGGAACTCGCGCACCTCGCCGGTGGGCACATGCAGACCGGCGGTGCCCGATTCGAGGGCGCGCAGCATGATGCCGTGGCCGGGCAAAATCAACCCCCCCAAAAACTTGCCGCTGGCGTCAATCGCGTCCACCGTGACGGCGGTGCCGACCATGACCACCACCAGCGGGCGCGCCGGGCCGGTGCTGAGCACCCGGTGCCAGGCGCCCATCATCGCCACCCAGCGGTCGGCGCCCAAACGCGTCGGGAAGTCATAGCCATTGCACAAGCCCGCTTCGCCCGCGCTGGGCACCACCCATTGCGGCGCCACTTCCCAAAGCTCCATTTGGGTCTTGACCCGGCGCCGCACCGCATCCCCGGCCACGATGCAACCCAGCATGTGCATTGGCGGGGCCAGCGTGGCCCAGGCGCCCTCGGCCAACTTGTCAATGTTGTCCAGGAACTCCGCGCCTTGCGCCAGCAGCGGTGCATCGCGGTGAGGGTGGGTGTACAGCGCCCACTTCAGGCGTGTGTTGCCAACGTCAATAGCCAGAAAAGTCATGGCGCGATTATCGTCAACCCTGGCGCCAGGGCAGACCGTGAAAACGCCAGCCGCCGGTGTGGCCGCGCTGCGCCTGCGCATCCAGGTCGCCTTCGAATCCTTCGAGGATGTTGTAGGCCTCCAGCCCGAGCTCGGTGGCGCGTTGCGCCGCCGCCATGGAGCGCACGCCACTGCGGCACAGCATGACGACTTTTTTGCCCGCTGGCACCGCGGCCAACAATTGCGCGTCAAAAGTGGGGTTCAGGGCCATGTCCGGCCATTGCTTCCAGGTCAGCGCCAAGGCGCCCGGCACAAAACCGACCCAGGCCCGTTCAGCGTCGCTGCGCACATCGACCAGCACCGCGTCACCTCCCTGCCACCATTGGCAGGCGAGTTGGGGGGAAATATCACCGACATAGCCGTGGGCGGCGTGCACCTGCGCCGCGGCGGGATCAGCGCTCGCAACGGATGGCAAAGAGGAGCTCAAAGCAGGCGTGGCGGGCAGGGGGGAGGTCATGGTTTGGTGGCGGCAGAAATTGGGCGGTTGAAAAAAGCTATATGCGTAACAGAATGCGGACTCTAATGCATTTTCGCGGCCGGAGGTTTTCGAAAAACCGCTAAGATTGACGTTTACGTAAACGTCAAGTCAGCAAATGGGGGTCTGATCGCTGGCCCATCGCAGAATTGCCCCGCCCTTTAATGGAGACAAACTCATGACCGACCTGTCTGCTGATTTCAAAGCACTGGCCCAATATCGCCCCGTCAACAAGGTGCGTTTCGTGACCGCTGCCAGCCTGTTTGACGGCCATGATGCGGCCATCAACATCATGCGCCGCATTTTGCAAGGCATGGGCGCCGAGGTCATTCACCTCGGGCACAACCGCAGCGTTGAAGAAGTGGTGACGGCCGCCTTGCAGGAAGACGCGCAGGGCATCGCCATCAGCTCCTACCAGGGCGGCCATGTGGAGTACTTCAAGTACATGGTTGATTTGCTGAAAGAGCGCGGCGGCGCCCACATTCAGGTCTTTGGTGGTGGCGGCGGCGTCATTGTGCCGCTCGAAATCCGGGAACTGCAGGCCTATGGCGTGGCGCGCATCTTCAGCCCCGAAGACGGCCAGCGCATGGGCTTGGCCGGCATGATTGGCGAGATGGTGATGCGCTGCGACCAGGACCTCACGGGCTTCGCGCCCAAGAGCATCGACGCCATCCAGGGCCACACCGAGATGAGCTGGCGCGCGCTGGCGCAGCTCATCACGGCGCTGGAAAACGAAAGCGCGGCGGGTCAGGTCAAAGGTGAGTTGCCCAAGCCATTAACGGCGCTAGCCCAGGAGATACGGGCGCAAGCTGCTACTAAAAAAATACCGGTTCTGGGCATCACCGGCACCGGCGGCGCTGGCAAATCGTCGCTCACCGACGAGCTGATTCGGCGTCTGCGGCTCGATCAGAACGACAGCTTGCGCGTCGCCATGATCAGCATCGACCCGTCACGGCGCAAGAGCGGCGGCGCGCTGCTGGGCGACCGCATCCGCATGAATGCGATCTCACCCTGGAGTCAGGGGCCGCGCGTGTTCATGCGCTAGCTCGCCACGCGCGACTTTGGCAGCGAGATCAGCGCTTCCCTGCCTGATGTGATCGCCGCCTGCAAGGTGGCGGGCTTCAACTTGATCGTGGTCGAGACCTCGGGCATCGGCCAGGGCGACGCGGCGATCGTGCCGCATGTGGATGTGCCGCTGTATGTGATGACGCCCGAGTTTGGCGCCGCCAGCCAGCTTGAAAAAATCGACATGCTCGACTTCGCCGAGTTTGTCGCTATCAACAAGTTCGACCGCAAGGGCGCGCTCGATGCCTTGCGCGATGTCGCCAAGCAGGTGCAGCGCAACAAGGAAGCTTTTGGCACGCCGCTGGAGAAAATGCCGGTGTTTGGCACCATGGCGGCGCGCTTTAACGACAACGGTGTCACCGCGCTGTACCAGGCGCTCAGAGCCCGCCTGGGCGAACTCGGTTTGCCGCTGGGGCAGTCGCATCTTCCCGCGGTCGCGGTGCGCCACAGCACCAACCAGACCCCCGTGCTGCCGGGGGCGCGCACGCGCTACCTGGCAGAAATCAGCGACACCGTGCGCGCCTACAAGAAGCGGGCCCGCAGTCAGGCCCGATTGGCGCGTGAAATCCAGCAACTCAACGCCACGGCTGGCATGCTGCTGGCTGACGACGCGACCCGTGACGGCGCCAAAAACACCGTGCTGCGTCTGGCAAGTGAGCGTGCCGAGCTGCAGGACCCGGCGGCTGCCAAGCTGCTGGCGCAGTGGCCGACCATGCAAACGGCGTATGCGGGTGATGAATACGTGGTCAAAATGCGCGACAAGGAAATCCGCACCGCACTCACCACTCAGTCTTTAAGCGGCACCACCATCCGCAAAGTGTGCCTGCCGCAGTATGAAGACCATGGCGAAATCCTGAAGTGGTTGATGCTCGACAACGTGCCCGGCAGCTACCCCTACACCGCCGGCACCTTTGCCTTCAAGCGCGAAGGCGAGGACCCGACCCGCATGTTCGCCGGCGAAGGCGACGCCTTTCGCACCAACACGCGATTCAAGTTGCTCAGCTCGGGCATGGCGGCCAAGCGGTTGAGCACCGCGTTCGACTCGGTCACACTGTATGGCAACGACCCCGACCCGCGTCCCGATATCTACGGCAAGGTCGGCAACTCGGGCGTCAGCATCGCGACGCTGGACGACCTCAAGGTGCTCTACGGCGGCTTTGACTTGTGCAGCCCGTCCACCAGCGTCAGCATGACCATCAACGGCCCGGCGCCCAGCATCCTGGCGATGTTCATGAACACCGCGATCGACCAGAACATCGACAAATTCAAGGCGGACAACGGCCGCGAGCCGACCGATACCGAGACGGCCAAGATCAAGGAATGGGTGCAGGAAAACGTGCGCGGCACGGTGCAGGCCGACATCCTGAAAGAAGACCAGGGGCAAAACACCTGCATTTTCAGCACCGAATTTTCACTGAAAGTGATGGGCGACATTGCCGAGTACTTTGTGCACAACCGGGTGCGCAATTTCTACAGCGTGTCGATCAGCGGCTACCACATTGCCGAAGCCGGCGCCAATCCGATCAGCCAATTGGCGTTCACCTTGTCCAACGGTTTTACTTTTGTCGAGGCCTACCTGGCCCGCGGCATGCACATTGACGACTTCGCGCCCAACCTGAGCTTCTTCTTCTCCAATGGTATGGACCCCGAATACACCGTAATGGGCCGCGTCGCGCGCCGCATCTGGGCCGTCGCCATGAAAGAAAGATACGGCGCCAACGAGCGCAGCCAAAAACTCAAATACCACATCCAGACCAGCGGCCGCAGCCTGCACGCGCAGGAGATCCAGTTCAACGACATCCGCACCAC
>JANYHL010000003.1 GCA_025359085.1 Gammaproteobacteria bacterium | reverse complement strand
TGAAACGCACAGCGATCACGTTCTCAACGGGATTCGGTTAGCGGTTAAGCACGGGGCAATACAAAATGTAGATGTGGGTTTGCGTCACTTCACCCGCCACATAGGCTCTGGTGATAGTTATTTTGAAACTCCTATGGTCTTGCCCAGCGGCGAACTCACTGCTTGGCCGGAAGGTTTTTTTGACGAGTGGGAAAAAGGCCTAGAAGAATTATTGAAGTAACTTATGCAGCCACTTGTCATCTATTTTAATGAGCGATGTCTGAACCACTCGCCAGAAGATTACCACTGGGAATCGGGCATACAAAATTTGTGCAGCGTTATAGATGTTTTTTTTGAACTACGCACCGATGCCCACATTGCTTTTCCTGCAGGGCAATGGCAAGCCGACTGCGGTGGCCTCCACTTCTACGAGCGACTCAAGAACGCTTATTCCAACAAAGACAGGTACCGCCGCTTGCTGCCCAAGATTAGGAAATTGACAAATTCCGATGTTCAACTCTTACACGAGGTGTATTGGGAAGAAAAATCGGCGCACGGGTTAACCTTGGCAGACGCTATCCAGAGCTGGGCAGTCAGTCTATTTTTCGACAACACCGTTTGGACACAAGCCGGCATCACTGCGCCACGCTATGAACTTGATGAATCCACCAATAACCTTAATGGACCCACCCCTTCCGACATAAGACACTTATCTGAGATACCGCATACGCAACACTGGGCTACAGAAATAAGAGACTGGGGGGCAATCGTGGCTAAGTCATGCGTTTTGGACAAAATCAATGGTCTTCCCGTGGTCATGTACCAAGGCCCGAAAGAGCACAACCCACCTCACGTTCACTTGTTGGACAAGCAATCTGGCAATTCACTGGCTAAGTACCGTATTGACATATTTGAACGCCCCATAGGACCGCCCACTTGGGATGCTGAGATGAAAGCCTGGGTAGCCCATTACCGCGAACAACTGCTTAAGTCATGGGCACGATGCCAACAAGGCGGCTTACCCTTTGAAATTGAGAAGTCATATATGCCACCGTCTGCCTGACCACAAAGCATTTGACAAAATGGACGGCAGCCGGGGCGAGGTGGTGGACTTGGATGACCTGGCCCGGCTACGCCAGTGGATGCGCGATTCAGCGCCTTATATTTTTTATATGACAAATCAACCTCTAGCCCCCATACTGCTTTCGTAAGCAGCTATTAAATATATAGCATATTTCACCCCTCATGCACCCTACTGAAATCGCCCCCGGGCTGATCATCCAAGGCTTTACGCCACCATTGCGCCTGAGCGACTTCAAACTGATCGCCTTTGACATGGACTCCACACTCATCAACATCGAGTGCGTGGACGAGATCGCCGACGCAGTCGGCCGCAAGGCCGAGGTGGCCGCGATCACCGAGGCCGCCATGCAGGGCAAGATCACCGACTACAAAGAGAGCCTGCGCCAGCGCGTGGCCCTCCTCAAGGGAGTGACCGAGGCGCAGATGAACCAGATTTATCAGGAACGCATGCAGTTCAACCCCGGTGCCTTTGAACTGGTGACGGCCTGCAAAACAGCCGGGCTTAAAGTGCTGTTGGTTTCAGGCGGTTTCACCCACTTTAGCGACCGCGTGGCGCAACGCCTGGGCATTGACTACACCCGCGCCAATGTTCTTGAGCTTGAAAACGGCGTGCTCACCGGCCGCATGGTCGATCAGCCCTGGGGCGACATTTGTGATGGTGATGAAAAACGCACCATGCTGCTGCAAACCTGCGCGCTGCTGGGCATTGCGCAGAAACAAGCGATTGCCGTCGGCGACGGGGCCAATGATTTGCCGATGATGCGCGAGGCCGGTTTGTCAGTGGCTTTTCACGCCAAACCTGCGGTGCGCGAGGTCGCCAATGTGTCGATCGAGTCCGGCGGGCTGGACCTCTTGCTGGCGCTGTTCCAGCCCTGAACCCGCAAGTCTGCGCCTCACACCGGTTCCGTCACGCTCGGCAAACCCGCCAACGCCATCGCCAGCTCGCTTTCGTCGTAGTGCTCGTCGGTCAGCTCACCGGCAAAATACTTCTGGTAGGACGTCATGTCAAAGTGGCCGTGACCGCACAGGTTGAACAGAATGGTCTCTGCCTTGCCCTCGCGCTTGCAGCGCATGGCCTCTTCAATCGCGCCCTTGACGGCGTGGTTGGCCTCGGGCGCGGGCACGATGCCCTCGTTGCGGGCAAACAGCACGCCCGCTGCAAAGCATTCCACCTGGTTGTAGGCCACGGCCTCCAGCAGGCCCAATTCTTTGCAATGCGACACCATGGGTGCCATGCCGTGGTAGCGCAGGCCGCCCGCATGAAAGCCCGGCGGCGTGAACTGGCTGCCCAGCGTGTGCATCTTGGTCAAAGGGGTCATCCCGGCGGTGTCGCCAAAGTCATAGGCGTACTTCCCCCGCGTGAGCGACGGACAAGCGGCCGGTTCTACCGCCACGAAGCGCGATTTTTGGCCACCCCGCAAGCCGTGCCCCATGAACGGGAAGGCAATGCCGGCAAAGTTGGAGCCGCCACCGGTACAACCCACCACCACGTCGGGCCAGGTATCGGCCATTTCCATCTGCTGCATGGCTTCGAGCCCGATGATGGTCTGGTGCAAGAGCACATGGTTGAGCACCGATCCGAGCGCGTACTTGGTGTCCTCGCGCTGCACCGCCAGCTCCACCGCTTCCGAGATCGCAATGCCCAGGCTACCGGGATGGTTCGGGTTCTTGGCCAGCACCGAGCGGCCATACACCGTTTCATTCGAAGGTGACGCGACACAACGCGCGCCATAGGTTTCCATCACGGCGCGCCGGTACGGTTTTTGGTCGTACGACACGCGCACCTGGAACACTTCAACTTCCAGACCGTAGAGTGAACCCGCAAACGCCAGCGAGGTGCCCCACTGGCCGGCGCCGGTCTCGGTCACCAGCCGTTTGATGCCGGCCTCTTTGTTGTAGAACGCCTGGGGCACGGCGGTGTTGGGCTTGTGGCTGCCGGCCGGGCTGCCGCCTTCGTATTTGTAATAAATCCTGGCCGGCGTGCCGAGCGCTTTTTCCAGGCGATGGGCGCGAAACAGCGGCGCTGGACGCCACAAACGAAACACATCCCGCACCGGCTCAGGAATCTCGATCTCGCGCTCCAGGCTCACCTCTTGCATGATCAGCGCCATCGGGAACAAGGGTGCCAGGTCATCGGGACCGATCGGTTGCAGGGTGCCGGGGTGCAGTACCACGGGCAACGGCTTGGGCAAGTCGGCCTGCAGGTTGTACCAAAATTTCGGCATCTGGTTTTCGTTCAAAAGATACTTGGTCTGCTGGCTCATCAATGCTCCTGGATCAGATTGAAATCGTCAATAAAAAGGACGGGGTCACCCCGAGTATCCCCGCGTTTGGCGCGAAAGCGCGGCGCCGCCTGACGCAGGTTTACCCGCCACCAATATAGCAAAGCCTGGCATATCGATATGAAAACTCGGTCTATGCCTGTCCCCCTGGGGGCTTTAAGATGTGCCTTCATTTTTTGCACACGAAAGCTCTTTCATGAAAATCGAAACCCTTGCCGTCCACGGCGGTTACACGCCCGAGCCCACCACCAAAGCGGTGGCGGTGCCCATTTACCAAACCGTGGCGTTCGCATTTGACGACACCCAACACGGCGCCGATTTGTTTGACCTGAAAGTTGCCGGCAACATCTACAGCCGCATCATGAACCCGACTTGCGCCGTGTTGGAGGGGCGCGTGGCGGCGATGGAAGGCGGCATTGGCGCACTGGCGGTGGCCTCCGGCATGGCGGCGATTGCCTACGCGATTCAGACCATCACCGAGGCGGGCGACAACATCGTGTCGGCGTCCACGCTGTACGGTGGCACCTACAATCTGTTTGCCCACACTTTTCCGCAGATGGGCATCGAGGTGCGCTTTGCCGATTACCGCGACCCGGCTTCGTTTGCCAAGCTGATCGACGCGCGCACCAAGGCGGTGTTTTGCGAAACCATCGGCAATCCGCTGGGCAACATCACCGACCTGGCGGCGCTGGCCGCTGTGGCGCACGCCCACGGCGTGCCGTTGATTGTGGACAACACGGTAGCCAGCCCCTACCTGTGCCGTCCGTTCGAGCACGGCGCCGACATCGTGGTGCACTCGCTGACCAAGTACCTGGGCGGTCACGGCACCACCATTGGCGGCATCATTGTCGATTCAGGCAAGTTCCCGTGGGCCGAGCACAAAGAACGCTTCAAGCGCCTGAACGAACCCGATGTGAGCTACCACGGCGTGGTCTATACCGAAGCGCTGGGCGCGGCGGCCTACATTGGCCGCGCCCGCGTGGTGCCGCTGCGTAACATGGGCGCGGCCTTGAGCGCGCTGGCTGCGTTCCAGATTCTGCAGGGCATTGAAACCCTGGCCTTGCGCATGGACCGCATCTGCGACAACGCCCTGCGCATTGCCCAGCATCTGCAGGCACACGCCAAGGTGGGCTGGGTCAATTACGCGGGTTTGCCCGGTCATGCGGACCACGCGCTGGTCCAAAAATACCTGGGCGGTCGCGCCTCCGGCATCATCACCTTTGGTCTCAAGGCCAGTGACAACCTGCAGGCCGGCGCGCGCTTTCAGGACGCGCTCAAACTGTTCACACGGCTGGTCAATATTGGCGACGCCAAATCGCTGGCCTGCCACCCCGCCAGCACCACGCACCGCCAACTCAACGCCGAAGAATTGGCCAAAGCCGGTGTCAAACCCGACATGGTGCGTTTATCGGTCGGCATTGAGCACATTGACGACCTGCTGGCAGACCTGGAGCAGGCGCTGGCAGCGGTTTGACTCTTTAAGCCCGATCCAAAACCGACCGCCCTGCCTGTACGCCTTTGATCCACGTCGCTCAGCAATTTTGCTGATTGGCGGGGACAAAACCGGGGATGATCGATGACTAAAAAATTTAGTGAACTACGCGCTCGCATGACACCGGAATCACAAGCACGCTCTGCCGCCAATGCGCAAGTGATGCTGGCTGCAATGCCTCTGAACGAACTGCGCCAAGCGCGTGGACTTTCGCAAAAAATGTTGGCAGACGTGCTGCACATTCAGCAGCCGGCCATCGCCAAAATGGAAAGACGAACCGACATGTATTTATCCACTTTGCGCAGTCATATTGAAGCCATGGGTGGTGAATTGGAAGTGGTTGCACGTTTCCCAGACGGTGCGGTCAAAATCAGCAACTTTGCCGAGCTCGGTCAATCAGCGGTAGCTTGATCCGGCAAGCAGCGAATTTTGAGGTGGGAGACATTTTGCATATGAACGGCTCTTGAAGACACATTGCCGCCGGTCACGGTAGTCAGCTTACGGGTTGCCCAATTCATTGCCCGTCACAAGTCGTTCGTGGCGGACTTCAACGTTCCCGACGCGGGTACTCCGGTTGGTGTGAATCTGGCGCTCGATTTTCAATCCAGAAACAGAAAGCTGACGTTGACATCAGCAACCCGTCACTTATCAGTACCGGTCAACCGTTTGACCTCCCTACTAGAGATTCACCTAACGGCGATGGAGCAATCCAGAGATTGAAGTGAACCCAATCCTGCCGTCTCAAATAATACCCGGGTATTATTGACAGGACAATTTTATCCGGGTATTATTCATTCATCCAATTCAAACCTGTTTTCACCTTGATTGCTTACGCTATACCCACCTACACCAGCTTCATTGGCCACAAGCGCATCGCCTCTGGCAGCTTGGCGGTAAATGCATTGGCGGCGAAGCAAGCTTTGGCGGTCGGCTTACCCAGTTCGTTGCTGACCTTCTGTGACCATACTGGCCAAGTTGTCGATATCGACCTTCGAGGAAGCGATGCCGAGATATTGGCGCGTCTACCGCCAGAGGAGCGCCAGTCACATGGAAGCGAAGCGGTACTTAACTATTCCGAGGAAGCAGTTGAGCTACGGGGTCGTGGTCGACCAAAGCTTGGGGTTGTCGCGCGAGAAGTCACGCTACTGCCGCGCCATTGGGATTGGTTGGCTGAACAGCCAGGCGGAGCGTCGGTGACTTTGCGGAAACTGGTTGATGAGGCACGCCGGGCCAACGTGGACCGAGACCGTCAACGTCGAGCGAATGAGCGTGCTTACCACTTCATGTCAACCATGGCTGGTGATATGGCTGGGTTTGAAGAGGCCTCGCGTGCGCTGTTCGCAAACGACGCGCCAAAGTTCCGCCAGCAGACCGAAGCTTGGCCGATTGACGTTCGCGATTACGTCAGGTGCCTGGCTTATCCGCTGCTGGTAACAGACGTGCCATCGCCTGCGCCGTGACTTATTTGGGATAAAGAGGATTGATGATGACAAACAATAGAACGCTGAAACGACAGTATCTGGAGACAAAAAGCCGAGCCGGTGTCTATGCGATCCGTAATCAAATCATGGGCCGGGCGTTGGTTGCCGGAAGTACGAACGTACAAGGCACGCTCAACCGACATCGTTTTGAACTGCGGTATGGGCAGCATCGCAATGTGTGGCTTGCACAGGATTGGGTTGAACATGGCGAGACCAGCTTTCTCTTTGAGGTACTCGACATGGTCAAACCCAGCGAAGATTCAGCGTTCAATGCCGCACAGGAATTGGAATTGCTCGTTAGCCTGTGGCGCCAGGAAATCCCTTGTCTTGGCGAACTCGGTTACGGCGATCCAAGGAGTGAACCTCGATGAACACGAATCTCGACTTCTGTTTGGCGCTACATCGTGCCAACGCCAGCTTGCAACTCAAGCTTGACGACGAGTTGGGCCTATACCATGGTGTCGGTTTCAACGACTTTGTCCTGCTGAATTTGCTAGCGCAAGCGGACGGTGGTCGGATTGGCATCCCGGAACTCGTGCGGCCGCTTGGTCAGCCTCAATCGTCTGTGCTGCGTCAGTTGATCTTGCTCGAGAAGATTGGCCTTGTGGTGCGCGAGGGTGCGAATGGAAATCGTCAGGCCGTGCTTCGCCCAGCCGGGCGTGCGC
>JANYHL010000019.1 GCA_025359085.1 Gammaproteobacteria bacterium | reverse complement strand
GCAAATCACTCAGTGAGTTGCCCCGGAATTCCAAGTCTTTCATGGGCAAAGTATATAGGTTTTTGTATGTTTGTGTTGAGAAATTGTGACTTGTGGCGCCGCCTCTAAGCAACCGCACGCAGCCCACCTGGCGCAGCTTTAGCATCAAACACAATCCCCGCCTGCTCCAAAATCCATGCCTCGATGCGCTCATGGTGCAGGCGCAACAGCTCCAGCGGGCGCACCGTGTAATGCTTTTCAGCGGTGGCGCTCGGCTTGTGCCCCTGAATCTGCGCCACCACGCCTACAGGCACCTCCAGCCACTCGGTAAGGCTCTTGAATGACCGGCGCAAGCCATGCAGGGTCAATCCTTCTAGCCCCGCAGCGCGACAGGCGCGGGTATGCGGATTGTTGGGCTCGGTCAGGCAGCCAGTCGCGCTGGTGGGGCTGAAAAACACCCATTCATTGCGGCGGGGCAGTGCGGCCAGCAGGTGCAGGATGTACGGCGTTGCCGGAATCTCGCGGGTGCCTTCCACCTTGTCCCGAATGCTGATGCCTTTCCATTGGGTGTTTACATCCTCCCAGCGCAGCGCCAGCACTTCGCCGGGCCGGGCACCGGTCAGCAGCATCATTTGAATGCAAGCCGCAATGACCGGGTTTTGAAGCTGCTGCACGGCGGCAAACCACGCTGCCAACTGCTCGCGCTGCAACACGTCGGACTTTGTGCCCGGCTTGCCCAAGGCTTCGCGGGCTTTCTTGGTCTTGGCGGGGTTTTTGGCAGGCAAAAGGCTGGCATAGGCGGGCTGTTCTGCGCACCAGGTCAAAAACACAGTGAGCAGCCGCCACGCAAGGCGGGCAGACGAAGGGCGGGTCAAGCCCTCCTTGGTGGCCCATGCCTCAATCGTGGGCTGGTCAAGATCACGCAAAGCCAGCGGCATCAAAGCGGCCAACGGCCCCGGCTGGGTCAGCTTCGTGCCACCGCCACGGCGGCCAGACGGCAAGCCGCCGGGTTTGGCCTTGTCGATATGGTCGCGGTAATGCAGGTCGCCCCAGTGCGGCTTACGCTCTTGAATGTAGGCCTGCCAGACTTCGCCCACGGTCAGCGCGGCGACGCTGGCAGCCTTGACGGCGGCGAGGGCTTCTGCATCTTGCTGCGCTTTGGCAATGGCGGCGGCTTCTCTTTGCTGGCGCTCCAGTTCGCGGGGGTCCTGCTTGTCGGTCTTGACAGTCTTGGCCAGTTCGCGGGCCTTGTCCTTAGCGTCGTCAATCGACATCAATGGAAAACCACCCAGCGTGCGACTGATGGCCTTGCCGTTGAGTTTGGCTTCATACACAAACGACTTGACCCCGTTGGCCGTTACGCGAACCTTCAAGCCCGTCACATCCTTGTCGCGCAAAAAAGCCTTTGGGGCATCTGGCGGACAGGTCAGGCGCTCAATTAGCCCGGCGCTGAGTTCGTGCGTGGTTGACAAATCAACCGCTGAATCCTTCTTTGGTCTTGCCATTTTGAGCCCCTAAAAGTTGATCAATCCGTACCGCCCCATACCTGCGTCATGCCGCCATGAAACCGCCATACCTGCGCTATACCTGCCGTAATGCACTATTTTGGCGCATAAAAATCAACACTCGAGAGGCTAGCCTTCGCTGTGAAAACTCGTTAAGTTGTTGATTTATATGTATTTTACTACGGCGATCAACAAATGGAAATATTTAAAACTCAGGATTGTGATTCCTGTTGTCGTGGGTTCGAGCCCCATCAGCCACCCCAAGTAAATAAAGAAAAGCCTGCTATTTAAAATATAGCAGGCTTTTGTATTTTGGGGTTTTGTAAAACGCGTGAAGTCATCGCGCGACGGTGTTATTCGCCTGCCGCTTGTTCTCAGTTTGTCACCCAGCCCATCGCTCTTGCAAACATGAGCAACGCCACCAACACGCTGAACCAGGCAAAGGCTTGCTGCAGATTGACAAACTTGGTCTCGGTCACACCATCGTGAACATGAATGTTCTTTTCACGCTGTTCCATCACCGTGGTGCGCCACAGAGTTCCCCGACCCTCGGGAGGGTAGTCATGGCATAAATGGAGCCAAATGGAGCCGCGTGTCGGGCGCCAGCACCAGTCTCATTTTTGATCCGGTCTGCGCTGGTGTGCGAGGTGCAGCCCGGCTTCGGGTCGGAATTTACCCGCCGGACGTAAGTCAAACAAGGAAATTGAATATGCTGACAGTGAATCTGGGTTCCCTCCCCGTGCCCATCACCTTGCTGCTGCTGGCGGTAGCGCTGCTTGTTGCGACGGGAGTGGGCCGCTGGGTCGGACGCGATCAGCCAACGAGAATCGGCAATGTTTTGCTCGATATGTTGTGGGCGGCACTGCTGGTGGCACGCATCGCATTCATTACAACCTGGTTTGATCTCTACAGGACGGCACCATGGTCGATGTTCGACATCCGCGACGGCGGCTTCGCCCCTTGGGCGGGCCTGTTGGCGGCACTTGGGGTGGCGGTCTGGCACGGCTGGCGCAAGGCCGCCTTACGCCAACCGCTGACCTGGGGGGTGGCGGCAGGGGCGCTTGTCTGGGGCGGGATGTTTGGCGCTATCCACCTGATGAACAATGCGGCTCTACCTCAGGTTGCGTTGACAACCCTGGCGGGCGAGTCGGCAGACCTTGCTGCGTTGGCGGCGGGCAAGCCCATGGTCGTCAATTTGTGGGCTACGTGGTGTCCCCCCTGCCGACGGGAAATGCCGGTGCTCGCCGCCGCGCAAAAACAGGAAACCGGTGTGAGCTTTGTCTTTGTCAACCAGGGCGAGGCGGGGGCGACGGCCCAGCGCTACCTCAGCATGGAGAAAATTGAGATCGCCAATGTTCTGCTGGATCAGAGCGCCCGTCTGGGCCGCGAAGTCGGCTCGGGGTCTTTGCCAACCACGCTTTTCTACGACGCCAATAGCCGCTTGGTCGATACCCACCTGGGTCAGCTGTCGGCCGCCTCGCTGGCCAGTAAATTAAGCAAATTGCGCGCACCCGGCAAACCTTGAACCCGCCGGTCCATCATCGGTGAGCATCAAATATCCGCCAGCAAAGGGTAGGGCGGTGGCGACAGCAGCAGCAACGGGCCGTCGGCTTGAGCCACATGCACGCCAGCGACCGCAAACGCGGTGATCTGCATCGACACAATGGCATCAAAGCCACCGGTGGGCGCTGGCGCCGCTTGCACCACCGTGCCACAAGGCTGCGTTGCATCATCCGGTGCAAACAGCGCATCACCGGCGTTCAGCGGCGCCTCGCAATGGGCCAGGTAAGCGCGGCGCTTGAGGGTGCCCCTGAACTGGCTGCGTGCTACGACTTCTTGCCCCGGATAGCAGCCTTTTTTAAAGTTGACCCCCCCGACCGATTCGTAATTGAGCATTTGCGGCACAAAGGCCTCCACCACCGGTTGCGTGATGGTGGCAATGCCGCTGCGCACTTCACTCCAGGCCCATTGCTCCAAGGGCAGCACGGCACCCGCTGGTGCCGACGTGCCCACTGGCGCCACCCATAAGGCGCGCGGCACGCCATCCGCAGGGTACAGATTGACCAAAGATATTGCATGAAAATCGGTCTTGGCCCACGTGTTAGCTCGATAGTCAGCTATTGTTTTAATAGTGTCTTGCAACACCGGGCCAGCCAGCCCGTAGATCGCAAAGTCGGCTGTCGCATCGCTCAATTTCGCTTTGGCCCGCAACACAAACATCGACAGACGCTTGAGAGTGGCTGCCAGAATGTCGCGGCTGCACAGCAGCAGGATGTCGGTCGGGCTGCGCTTGAAGCCGATGAAGCTGGCTTGCATCCGGCCCTTGGCCGAGCAAAAAGCCGCCAGCCGCGCCTCAGACTGCCCGAGCAGCAAAAAATCCTGCGTCAGCTGAGCTTGCAAAAAATTGGCGGCGTCTTCACCCGCGACCCGGATCACGCCCAGCGGGGTCAACGCGGCCACGCCATTGAGTTGGATATTCATGAGTGAATTATCATCCGCAGTCAATTCGCTGGAGGGCTGTAAGGCTGTGCGTCGTCTGTTTATATTTTTAGCTGCTCTGTCAGCCCTTGGGGGTGGCGGTGCGCTCTGGTGGCTGGATCAAAGTTTGCCCATGAGCGCCGAGACGCTGGACCTGGCCGTGGAGCCGGGCACCTTGCCCCGTGATGTGGCCCAAGGCGTGGCCGCGGCCGGGGTCGATGTGAATCCGCTGCTGCTGTACGCATGGTTTCGTTTGTCCGGCGAGGCCCGCCAGATCAAGGCCGGCAGCTATGAACTTGAACGCGGTGTGACGCCACGCAGCCTGTTGCGCAAGCTGGTACGCGGCGACGAAACCTTGCGGGCCGTGACGCTGGTGGAAGGCTGGACCTTTGCCCAAGTCCGCTCAGCACTATTAAAAGCGGAGCAACTAGCGTCCACCACACGGGGGCTAGAGCCAGATTTGATCATGAAGTCGCTGGGTCGGCCAGGCCTGCACCCCGAAGGTCGGTTCTTTCCTGACACCTACACCTATGCCAAAGGCAGCAGTGACTTGGCCGTACTCAAGCGCGCGCTGCGGGCCATGGACAAACGACTTGATGCCGCTTGGGCGCAGCGCGCACCGGACACGCCTTTGACAACGCCCGACGAGGCCCTGATTCTGGCCAGCATCATCGAAAAAGAAACCGGCCGCGCCAGTGACCGGCCGATGATCGCCGCCGTGTTCAGCAACCGTTTGCGCATCGGGATGATGTTGCAGACCGACCCCACGGTGATTTACGGCTTGGGCGACAAGTTTGACGGCAATCTGCGTCGGCGTGACTTACAGACCGACACGCCCTGGAACACCTACACCCGCGTGGGTTTGCCGCCCACCCCGATTGCCATGCCGGGCAAGTCGGCGCTGCTGGCCGCGGTGCAACCGGCGCCGTCCAAAGCCTTGTATTTCGTAGCGCGCGGCGACGGCAGCAGCGAATTCAGCGCCGACCTGGCAGCGCACAATCGTGCCGTTAACAAATACCAGCGCAGGCAGCAATAAGATATGACAACCCAGGGACTTTTCATCAGTTTTGAAGGCATTGATGGCGCGGGCAAGTCCACGCACATTGAGGCCCTGGCGCAGGCGTTTCAGGCGCAGGGGCGGGCAGTGACGCTGACGCGCGAGCCGGGTGGCACGCCACTGGCAGAAAAACTACGGGTTCTGGTGTTGAACGACGCAATGGACGCCATGACCGAGGCCCTGCTGGTGTTTGCCGCCCGGCGCGATCATCTGCAACAACTGATCGAGCCGGCGCTGGCCCGGGGCGACGTCGTGTTATGCGACCGTTTTACCGATGCGACCTTTGCCTACCAAGGCGGCGGCCGCGGGTTCGACCTCAATACGCTCCTGTTTTTAGAGCGCACTGTGCAGGCTGTTAAAGGGCTAGAGCCTGATTTTATTAGAAACCCGGATTTGACCTTGTGGTTTGATCTGGCCGCTGAAATTGCAGCGCAGCGTTTGACGCTCGCGCGCAGCCCGGACAAATTTGAGGCCCAGCCGGTCGAGTTTTTCCGGCGAGTCTCTGACGGCTACCTGAATCGAATGACGGCTGGCCCCAGCCGCTTTGCCCGGATTGAGGCCAACCAGACGCGTGAGGCGGTCTGGCGAGACGTGTTGCACGCCGTTCAGGCCAAAGGCTGGCTGGCATGAACGCCACCACCGTGGCGCCCTGGATTGCAGCGCAAACCAAAGTGCTGCTGGCGCAAAACGGCCACGCCTGGTTGCTGGTGGGCCCTTCCGGGCTCGGCCAGTACGATCTGGCTTTGGCCTTGGTCAGCGCCTGGCTGTGCGAACAACCGACAGAGCAGGGCGCTTGTGGCGTTTGCGGCAGCTGCCATGCGGTCAAGGTGCGCACCCATGCTGACTTGTGTGTGTTGATGCCTGAGACCGTGTCCCTGGAACTGGGCTGGCCCCTGAGCGAAAAGGCACAAAGTGAGATCGATGCCAAAACGCGCAAGCCGAGCAAGGAAATCCGGATCGACGCCATGCGCGATGCGGTGGAGTTTTCGCAGCGCACCAGTGCCCGCGGGCGGGGCAAGGCGGTGCTGGTGTTTCCGGCTGAGCGCATGAATCATGTGACCGCCAACGCCCTGCTCAAGACCCTGGAGGAACCGCCCGGCGACGTGAAGTTTGTGTTGGCCAGCGATGCCGCCCACCAGTTGTTGCCCACGATTCGCAGCCGCTGTCTGGCGCACACCATGGTTTGGCCTGCGCGCGAGACCTCGCTGGCGTGGCTGCAGCAGCAAGGCCTTGAGCCGGGGCAAGCCGCGGTGATGCTGCGTGCGTCGGGCGGGCGCCCGGACGACGCCCTGCTGTTGTCGCAATCCGGCCCCACCGGGCCGACGCCAAGCAGTTGGCTCAAGCTGCCCCATGCCATGGCGCGCGGCGATGTCAGCGGCCTCAAAGACTGGACCCCGACGCAAGCCGTCAACGCCTTGCAGAAGCTTTGTCATGACCTGTTGGCCGTAAAAACCGGTGCCTCGCCCCGTTTTTTTGATGCAGCTGACCTGCCCACTGGCAGTTCCTTGGTCAGCTTGACGGCTTGGGCCAAAGCGCTAGCGGCGGCTGTGCGCACAGTGGAACACCCTTTTAACAGCGGGTTGATGCTGGAAGCACTGGTCAGTCAGGCGCAAAATGCAATCAACACAAAGAACTAGCCAACGCCCATGAGTAATCCAACGCCAGTTACCCCCCGCCCAAGCGTCATTCAATTGGCCGTCAAGGAAAAGTCGGCTCTCTATGCCGCCTACATCCCCTTGTTTACCGAAGGGGGCATCTTTATTCCGACCACGCGTGACTACGCGTTGGGCGACGATGTGTATGTCCTGCTGTCGCTGCCAGATGACCCGCAGCGCTACCCGATCGCCGGCAAAGTGGCGTGGGTGACACCGCCCAAGGCGGCCAACAACCGCACGCAGGGCGTTGGCATTTTGTTTCCCAAGGATGAAAAGTCACGCCTGCTCAAGCTCAAAATTGAAGAATTGTTGGGCGCCCACCTGGCCGCTGATCGACCAACGCAAACCATCTGAACCCCCGCTGCGCGCCACAGCGCAGCGTTTGGATAGCTTTTGGGCGATGCGCGGTCTAACGAAACGAACCGCCTGCAGCCTCTTTTTGACACTTATGTTTACCGATTCACACTGCCATCTCAATTTTCCGGAGCTCCTGTCTCAACTGCCGGCCATCCGCCAAGCCATGAGCGAGGCGCAGGTGGATCGTGCTTTGTGCATTAGCACCACGCTGGAGGAATTTGGTGCGGTGCAAGCGCTGGCCACTCAATACAACAATTTTTGGGCCACGGTGGGCGTGCATCCCGACAATGAAGGCGTGCAGGAACCGAGTCTGCAGGATCTGTTGACCCGCGGTCAGTTGCCGCGGGTGGTCGGGATCGGTGAAACCGGGCTTGACTATTACCGTCTGGGCGAGCGTAGCGTGGCTGACATGGCGTGGCAACGTGAGCGCTTTCGCACCCACATCCGTGCGGCCCGGCAATTGGCCAAACCGCTGGTGATTCATACCCGATCTGCATCTGACGATACCCTGGCCATCCTTCGGGAACAAGGAGAAAACGGCACCCTGGGAAGCGCCGGAGGTGTCTTTCATTGCTTTACTGAAACTCATGCGGTCGCGCGGGCAGCGCTGGACTTGGGTTTTTACATCTCTTTTTCCGGTATTTTGACTTTCAAAAGCGCCCAAGACCTGCGCGATGTCGCCGCCTTTGTGCCACTTGACCGTCTGCTGATTGAAACCGACAGTCCCTATCTGGCGCCGGTACCGTACCGGGGCAAAACCAACAATCCAGCCTTGGTGCCGTTGGTGGCGGCACAGTTGGCGCAGCTCCGCCACTGCCCGGTGGAGGAGATCGCCAGCATTACCAGTCGTAATTTCGAGACGCTGTTCAAAGGAGTTTTGTTGTGAAGTCAGATCATAAGCATAATTTAACGTTTAACTTTAAAAATATTTTATATCTAATTGTTTTATATGGATATTCTATATGTCAAGCTGGTGCCTATGACGACTTTTTCACAGCCCTCAAACGCGACGATGCCGACACGGTCACCAGTCTATTGAAGCGGGGTTTTGACGCCAATACGCTCAGCCCGGCAGGTGAACATGGTTTGTTGCTGGCCATGCGGGAACCCTCGCTCAAGGTGGTTGCCGTCCTGATCAACTGGCCCCAAACCAAGGTTGAAAGCCGCAGCCGCCAGGATGAAAGCCCACTCATGCTGGCGGCCATCAAAGGCTTGACGGATATCTGCCAGCAACTCATCCGCCAAGGCGCAGACGTCAACAAGCCAGGCTGGACGCCGCTGCATTACGCGGCCACCCATGGCCATCTGGAGGTCATGAATCTGCTGTTGGAAAACCACGCCTATATTGACGCGGCATCACCCAACGGCAGCACGCCGCTGATGATGGCGGCGAGCTACGGCACACCGGCAGCGCTCAAGTTGCTGCTTGAAGCCGGCGCAGACCCCATGCTCAAGAATGAGCTGGGTCTGTCCGCGATTGACTTTGCCCAACGCGCTAACCGTACCGAATCCGCTGAAATCATTGCCGCCTTTGTGCGGGCGCGCCAGCCGAAAGAAAAATGGTAGATTGGTCTAAATCGTACTTCATACGATGTATAGACTTGCAAGCTATTGATTTCATTGGAAATTCTTTCATTTGACAACAAAAAAATGGGGGTTTGTGCACAGTGCTGGCAGGCTTATCCACTGTGGATGGAACAAAGTTACGGGTTTGCCGACGTTGATCTGCTTTTCATGGCGCGAGGTGGCATCAATAGCACACAGCACCCTCGTACGCGAAGTGGCACCCTTAGCCTGCATAGACCCCGCCGGGCCTGCATCGACCGTTTGAAAGCCTTGGAAGGGAAGTTGGTCGAGCGGGTAGCCCGCCCGCCGCGTCGCTTCGCTCACATGGGGTTCCACCCCATACCCGGCGTTCACATCCACCCCCTGCGGTTCATGACCATGCGGCAACGGTAAATCGACAGTAGGGCGCCCAAAAGCGAGTTAGCCAGCACCCCACGCACCGCATACGGAACACACGAACGAGCATTGAAGCGCCACCGCATGACCCGCAATGCCAGCTGATCTAAGGCACTCATGACGCGCCCCCTTTGACCGCTTGACGTGCCAAATAGCGGCGTTGCTGGCGGGTCTGCGTGACAACCTTTGCCACCGGCACGGCACCAGCTTTCAGGAATCGACCATCAGGGCCAAGACGCTGACCAGGCTGATTTTCAGAGGTTACAAAGGCCGCGTAACGCTTTTGACCTCGAATCATGTGTTTAACCTTGGGCATGGTTTTCCCCTTGAATGAGAGTGGACACTAACTTAGCGAGCAAACCTAAGTCATTGATTTCATTGGCCGACGACCGTTGTGTTCTAAAGTGTTCTAGTAATAAATTAGGGACGGTCGGCTCCGCCGCCCGCCCGCCTTCGGCGGCCGGGTTGACCGGCGCAGCCGTGCCGCCCTCAAGGGCGCTAGCGCACCCCGTCGGGTTGCACAGCTGCGGCGTTCCCCCGTCCCTCATCCGCTGCATAGCGACATCAAGCTGGCGTTCCCGATCTGCCATTACCCGGAACAATCGCGCTTGCCGCACCAGCAAGGACCACCAGCTCTGACAGTCTGGCGTGAAGCCGAAGCCCTCAGGCGTCCACAACTTGCCCGAGTGCATATGCCAGCCTTGCCAGCCTTCGCAAGGCAGCTCGAACAGCCTCATGACGCGCACCAGCTTGTACGCCGCATACGGCACCGTGACCTTGCCGGAAACCCAGTACCGAATGGTGCGCGGCGTGACGTGAAGAAGCTTCCCCGCAGCCTCAGGCGTGAGCCCGGTATCGGATAGCAGGATTTTGAAGCGAGAGCCAAGCAGCGCGCGGTTTTCACGGGTTTTTCGGGGTGTGGTTTTCCCCTTACTGTACTTTATACGATGTATATTATGTTAAGTTAAACAGTTCAATTGTCTGCGACGCACCGCGCACCACATTGGGCAGACCCACCTGATCGGCGTAAAACATCGGACCGCCACGATGCACCGGGAAACCGTAGCCGTTGAGGTACACGATGTCGATGTCGGAGGCACGCTGGGCAATGCCTTCTTGCAGGATGCGCGCGCCTTCATTGACCATGGCAAAAATGCAGCGCTCAATGATTTCCGGGTCGCTGATCTTGCGTGGCTTGTAGCCCTTCTCCTGGCGCCACTGCGCAATGATTCTTTCTGTCACGGCAAGTGGAGAGGTGAACATGGTAACGGTCCGTCCAA
The DNA here is from genome assembly GCA_025359085.1 of Gammaproteobacteria bacterium. Classification (GTDB taxonomy): domain Bacteria; phylum Pseudomonadota; class Gammaproteobacteria; order Burkholderiales; family Burkholderiaceae_C; genus Rhodoferax. The sequence continues at coordinate 7,244 of JANYHL010000019.1, read as the reverse complement.
GGCTTGTAAATTGGAGGCTGTCACCTGAGAAACACTTTACTTTTCCATGCAAATCCATGTGCACCTCGCGACCTGCTGGCTCTCATTTCGGCGGCAATCGCTGCGGTTAGACTGTCAGTTTTTTCACTTACGGGATATTGATCATGAGCAAACTGGTTACGTACGACCTGGCAGAAGGTGTTGCCACGCTGGCACTCGACAATGGCAAGGTGAATGCCCTGTCGCCCGATCTGATTACCGACTTCAATCAGGCGTTGGATCAGGCCGAGCAAGACCGCGCGGTGGTGATCATCACCGGCAAACCGGGCATTCTTTCCGGTGGATTCGATCTCAAGGTCATGATGTCAAGCCCGCAAAATGCGATTGATCTGGTGAGCACCGGGTCAACGCTGACGCGTCGCATGCTGGCCCACCCGTTTCCGCTCATCGTCGCCTGTCCGGGTCACGCCGTTGCCAAAGGGGCATTTTTGTTGCTGTCCGCCGATTACCGAATTGGCGTTGAGGGGCCCTTCAATATCGGACTCAACGAGGTGCAGATCGGCATGACCATGCACCATGTGGGCATCGAACTGGCGCGTGACCGCTTGAGCCCGGCAGCATTTCAGCGCTCTGTCATCAGCGCTGAAATGTTCAGTCCCCAAGGAGCGTTGGTTGCGGGCTTTTTTGACCAGGTGGTGGCCGTTGATCAGTTGCTGGTTTCGGCCCAAGAAGTCGCCCAGCGTTTGAAGAAAATCAACATGACGGCACACAAGAACACCAAACTCAAGGCCCGCAAGGCGTTGCTCGACACGCTCGATAGCGCCCTGGAGCGCGACAAGATCAGCGGCTTACACTGAGCCAAAACAAATGACCGACCCGGGCGAGCGCAAGCTTGGCCTGCCCCGTCCTTCACTTTTGCGCAGTTAAGACGCTAGTTTTTGGTCACATCGCGCAGGTCACGGCGCAGGATTTTCCCGATCGGCGACTTGGGTAATTCATCGCGAAACGTAATCTGGCGCGGTATCTTGTAGCCGGTGAGTTGGCTCCTGCAATGCGCGATGATGTCTTCCTTCGTGAGATTGGGATCTTTTCTGACAATCACCACTTTCACCGTTTCGCCGGTTTTTTCATCGGGTACGCCCACCGCCCCGCACTCAAGCACCCCCGGATGCGTCGCGATCACGCTTTCAATCTCATTCGGATAGACGTTGAAACCAGAAACCAGAATCATGTCTTTTTTGCGGTCGGTGATGGTGAACCCGCCCTGGCTGTCCAGATGTCCGACATCGCCGGTTTTTAACCAGCCATCCTGCATCACCTTGGCGGTTTCTGCCGGGTTGTTCCAGTAACCCTTCATGACCTGGGGACCACGGATGCAAATTTCACCCGTGTGCTGCTCAATATCGCCCTCGCCGCGCCAGACCGGTAACTCGGTGAAGAGCTCATCGCGGATCGACACGTCCGTGGACGGGATCGGCAAACCGATTTGACCGTTCCAGGGTGTGGCCAGCGGGTTGGCGCAGACCCCGGGCGAGGTTTCGGTCAGGCCATACGCTTCCATGATGTAACTCCCCGTCACTTGCTGCCAGCGCTCGGCCACGGTTTTTTGCACGGCGGCGCCACCGCCCACCACCACCTTTAATGTGGAAAAGTCGAGCTGGTCGAAGCCGGGGGTATTCAGCAGGCCGTTGAACAAGGTATTGACACCGGTCATGACGCTGAACTTCCATTGCCTGAGTTCCTTTACCAGCGCCGGCAAGTCGCGCGGATTGGTGATGAGCACAATCAGACTCCCCCACTTCATGAACGACAGGGTTGAGGTCAGGCAGAAGATGTGATACAGCGGCAACGGTGCAATCGCAATCTCGGCACCCTCCTGGAAGCTCGCCGAGATCCAGACACCGGTTTGTTCGACATTGGCCAAAATGTTGCGGTGGGTCAGCATGGCGCCCTTGGAGACACCGGTAGTGCCGCCGGTGTACTGCAGGAAAGCGATATCCTCGCCCGTCACTTGAACCGGCATGAGCGGCGCTCGTGCGCCGCGCACCAGCGCCGACCCAAAGTCAATGGCGCCCTCGATGTGCCAGGCCGGCACCATCTTTTTCACCTTTTTGATGACGAAGTTGAGCAGCCAACGCTTCGGCCAGGGCAGCAGGTCACCGACTTGCGTGGTGATGACATGCTTGACCGGCGTTTTGTCAAGCACTCCCTGTAGCACACTGGCAAAGTTCTCAATAATGACAATGGCCTTGGCGCCAGCGTCTTGTAACTGATGCTCCAACTCACGCGCTGTGTACAAAGGGTTGACATTCACCACGATCATGCCCGCGCGCAGGATGCCAAACAGTGCCACCGGGTATTGCAGCAAGTTGGGCGCCATGATGGCGACCCGGTCGCCTTGGGCCATGCCTGGCAATCCCTGCAAAAAGGCGGCAAACTCGCACGTCAGACGCTCCAGCTGGGCATAGCTCAGGGTGCGCCCAAGGTTGTGAAAAGCCGGTCGGTCAGCAAACTTGGCCGCCGTTTGTTCTAGCAGATCGGGGATCGACTTGAACAAGTCGGGATTGATCTCGGCGGGCATGCCGACGGGATAATTTTTTAACCAGATTTGCTTATCGATGTTGTTCTCCGTTTAAAGTTGACTTGGGGCGGCAGGCTCAGGACACCGAAAAATGCAGCGTCGGCGCACTCAGGTCGGCAAACGATGTTCCAAGGGCGATTTCACCAAGCCCATGCAAGACACATTCCTCGTGCCTGAGCAACAGGTCAGCACCGCCGCCAGAAAAGCGCACCCAGCAGCCGTAAGAGCTGAGGTCCACCAGCATCACGCTGCCATTGCGCCAGTCAATGCGCGCGTGGGTGCGGGAAACACGAGGATCATTGACGACAAATTCGGACTTGTGCACGCGCCCAATGTGAATCGGCAGCTCAAACGACTGGAAGGTCTTACGGGTGTCAAGCCAGCTCAGCTCAATCTGGCCGCCCAACACATCATGTTGCGTCACGTCAAACTGCGGGTCCGCCTCGGCCTGCATGGTCAGAAAATCCGAAGCGACGTCTTCTTGCCAATCAATTTGGTAAACCGTACACGGCTCGACGCGCCCGCGGATATTGATGGGGCCCAGAATTCGAAAATGCACACCATCGGCCTCCGTGGCCGTGTCCAGCGCTGCGCTATTGGCCCAGATCTGATGCGCACCGGAGAGGTCGCTCAAACGCGCCGCAATATTGACCGCGTCGCCGTAACAGTCGCCCGCGATTAATTCGACATCCCCACTGGCCACTCCGACGCGGATCGGCATCCAATGGGAAGACGCAACCTGGGTCATGCGTTTTTGGTGCCGACGCTGCATATCAACCACGGCGTTGATGGCTGATGCACTGTCGTCAAACAAAGCCAGCACACCGTCGCCCAACATTTTGGCCACCCGTCCACCGTGCGCTTCGACAATTTTGGCAATCCAGGTCGTGGCCTGCATTACAGCCTGCGTGGCCTTGGCATTACCCAAGGCTTCAAAGACACTGGTGCTGCCAAACAGATCGGTAAATACGACAGTAGTGTGCACACCCATACCCAGCTGATTCCGTTTCTAGATTTTAGGAAGAGTTTAGAGCAAATCCCCCGTGTATCAGGCGTGGCCCCAAAATAGCAAGGCATCGCGTCCTTGCACCATCAGATCGGTTTTAGCGCCCACCGGGAGCAGCACTTTGGTGGCGACATGGCCATAAGGCAGGTTGGTGAACACCGGTACTTTGATTTGCTGACGCAGCCAGTTCACCACTGTCTGCAATTTGTAGCCACGGTCGTGCTGCACCAGTTTGAACTCGGTGAACTGCCCCAGCACAATCGCTTTTTGCCGCGCCAAGACCCCCGCGTGCAGCAGTTGCGTCAACATGCGCTCGATCCGGTACGGGTGCTCTGCCACGTCTTCCAGAAACAGGATGCCGCCTTTGACTTGCGGAAAATAAGGCGTGCCCAGCAGTGAACACAGCAACGACAGGTTGCCCCCCCATAATACTGAGTTTTTTATGCCAAACGAGGCCGTAGCCACCGTTGATATTGAGTTTTTTGCTATTAAATTATTAGCTATTGAAGAGGTTGCAATAGAGTCATGGGCGGGCAGGGGTGACTCACGCAGTTGTCGCCAACCAGCGCCCTCCCCTTGCCCGCGCACCAAATCGTCAAAGCAGGCTTCCATGATGTCGTCGGGCACGGCGTGAGCGGCCGCGGTCCGCCCGATGGCGGCGGGTGCAAGTTCAGCGTCATGATCGTCCAGCTTGGAGCCAACGCCAAAACCTTCGCACAGCGCAGGCCCGGCCCAGGTGATGCGCCCGGTTTTCGTCAGTACGGCACTTTGAAACGCCGTGAAATCACTAATGCCAACGAAACGCATGCCTTGATCAATCGCTTTGGCCACCGCTTTGTAGTGAATACCCGGCAGGATGCGCGTCAGGCCATAGCCGCCGCGTGAGATCAATGCTATATCGGCGCCACTGGCGGCGGCGCGATGAATGGCCGCCAAGCGGGTCTCATCGTCTCCGGCAAAGCGCAAATGACTGGCCAGCGCTGCTTCGTCAATTTCAACCTCATGGCCCAGGGTTTTAAGGCGCGTCACGCCGCGTTTGAAAGCCGCCTTGTCTCGCACAGCACCGGAGGGAGAATAGATGTAGATGTGTTTGTTCATGAATTTTTTGCTTTGGATTCTAGGGGCGCCTCCAGCCGTGCCGCAAAAGCGCGCAGCGCAGCACGGTGGCCACGATCCGGAAACGGCGCGTCATAAGCTGCCTGTGGCCTATCGGCTGGCGGCTCCAGATCCAGCACCAACCGTTGCGCAATGCGTTCTGGCACGCCTGCCATCAGGGCTTGCCCCAGCCACTGGCTGCCGCTTGGCAGTACCAGCACGACTTTGTTCAAGTCGAGCCGCTCGACCAACTCCCTCACCACCTGCTGATGCCAGCCCAAGGTGTGGACACTTTCCTTTTTGGGTTTATCACTTTTGCCAAAACCAATCAGGTCAGGGGCTACCACCCGGTGACCCGCAGCCAAGAACACCGGTATCTGTTGGCGGTACTGGTAACTCCAGGCCATAGGCCCATGCAGGCACAGGTAGGCCATTTCCGCATCGCGCGGGCCAAGGTCAAGGTAATGCAGACGCAGCCCGGCGAGCGCTGGCAAATCACTGACGTACTGCGCGGCCCAAGGATAGTCCGGCAGCTTGCAAAACCGTGCTTCCGGGGTTCGCACGGCATCTTCACGCAGCGGGCTGGCCTGGGTCTGGCTCTGGGCGCGCTTTTGCTGGAAAAAGTGCTGCAGCAACCCAGCGCACGCATCGGCCAGTACACCACCCTGCACCTGCACCTGCGTCTGGTGGTTCAACTGCGGGTTGGCGAGCAAATCAACGACCGACCCGGCGGCGCCGGTCTTGGGGTCAGGCGCGCCAAACACCACCCGCTGCAGCCGCGCGTGCAGCAGGGCACCCACACACATGGCGCAGGGCTCCAGCGTGACGAACAGCTCGCAGCCCTCCAACCGATAGTTGCCCAAGACTTGTGCCGCCGCGCGCAAGGCCACGATTTCAGCGTGAGCGCTCGGGTCCTGGTGGCCAATTGACGCATTGCGTCCGCTGGCAATCAGCACCCCGTCCTTCAACACCACGGCGCCCACCGGCACTTCCCCATCGACTGCGGCAAGGCACGCCTGCGTCAAGGCCAACTGCATCGCTTGGGCATCGGTCAGGGTCGGCGGCGAGGTCATCTTGTCGGCTGGGGTGAGCACCCGATGCTTCTATAAAGATAGCTACTCACGCAGGTAAAACGGGGGCTGGAAGGTTAAAACCTAATCGAACCATCCAATCCGCCAAAGCACGTTCCTGGGCGTTGCCTGCGGCGTAAATCTCGTGCATGCGGACGTGGGATTCAGGTCGATGCTGGTTCAGCTTGACCTTGCATTGCAGATCAAGCACTTGCAACTCAAAAGCGGTAATGACTGACAGCATCTTTTGCTGGTAATCCGGCGCCAACGCGCGCCATTGCGCGACATAGGTCGGGTCATGGTCGCCGATGAGTTGCTTAAGCAACTGGTCTTTGGCCTGGGCATCGTCCCGCAATGTGGCTTGCACCGTGCAGTGGACCGCCAGGTAATTCCAGGTCGGCACCCGCACCAGGTCTGGATACACCTGGGGCGACATATAGGCTTGCGGTCCCATGAACGTGACCACCGCCTGCGGTCTGGCGTGCAAATAGTGCCAGTGCGGATTGGCTTTGGCACAGTGGCCAAACAGTACCAGGGCGTCACCGCGTTCCTCGACATGCAGTGGAAGGTGCGAAATGAAGGGTAAACCGGCATCGTCCACACTGATCAGACTGGCCAATGGGTGGGCGCGCATGATGTCAAGCGCCTGGCTTCTTTCTTTGGCCTTGAATTGCGGCGGCAGGTACATGGTGCTAGCCCCTTCTATTGACTTCCCGTGGGCGCCAGTGGCTCACGAAAAATCATTCCCACTCAATCGTAGCGGGCGGCTTGCTGGACACGTCATAAGTGACCCGGTTGATGCCGCGCACTTCATTGATGATGCGGCTCGACACTTTTTTCAACAGCGCATAAGGCAGCTCCGCCCAGTCGGCGGTCATGAAGTCACTGGTTTGCACGGCGCGCAAGGCAACCACGTAATCGTAGGTGCGGCCATCACCCATCACGCCGACGCTCTTGACCGGTAAAAACACCGTGAAAGCCTGGCTGGTGAGGTCGTACCAGCTCTTGCCTGTTCCCTCGTCGATGAAGTTGTGCAGTTCGTCGATAAAGATGGCATCGGCCCGACGCAGCAAGTCAGCGTATTCTTTCTTGACTTCACCCAGAATCCGCACACCCAGACCGGGGCCAGGAAACGGATGCCGGTACACCATGTGATAGGGCAGGCCAAGCGCGACTCCGAGCTCGCGCACTTCGTCCTTGAACAGTTCGCGCAGAGGTTCCAGCAGCTTGAGGCCGAGCTGTTCCGGCAAACCGCCCACGTTGTGGTGGCTTTTGATAACTACCGCTTTTTTGTTTTTGGCCCCGCCGGACTCGATCACGTCAGGGTAAATCGTGCCTTGGGCCAACCAGGCAACGTGGCGCGACTGGTCGCTTTTGAGTTTGTCTGCCTCGGCCTTGAAGACTTCGACAAACTCGCGGCCAATGATCTTGCGTTTGGCTTCCGGCTCGGACACGCCGGCCAGATGACCCAGGAATTGCGCTTCGGCATCTACACGAATCACCTTGGCGTGCA
>JANYHL010000140.1 GCA_025359085.1 Gammaproteobacteria bacterium | reverse complement strand
TCGCAGCTTGCCCGATAGCGCGGCCATCGTCGAAGCGTATTTGGTCGATAGCTTCGCTGCGTTGTTCATAGCGCCATCAGGCAGGATAGGCCCATCGCGTGCCACCAGCGCATCACAGGCTCGCTTTTGATGGTCGGCGGTAACCAGTGCCTCAAGTAGCACCAAGTCGGCACCTATAAAGTAATCAGCGTCAACCCCGGCGCAGATTGAAACCCATAGCGCAGCAGCACCAGGGGGCAATCCGGCGGGCGGCGGCGGGCGCTTGGCAGTGAATAGCGGTCTGGGCGTTGCCAGTGCGGCGGCAGATTTTCTAGCCATGATGATTCCTCAAAAATACAGGTTTATGAAAGCGAAGGGAACTGTCGGGTTCCAAAGGGTGAAGCGCCAGACTTTCAAGCCCCCCCGGCCTCTCATGGGCAGGGCAGCCACGGTGCAGCACCAGCCCAAAGCGGCAGCCAGTCGCCAGCCAGCAACCCCACAGCGTCACGTCCAGGCGGTGTATGCAGGCCTGACAGGTCATAGCGTCCCCAACTCGCGCAGCACGTCGCGTAAGTCACGGGCAACGAATGCCATGCCACCAGCCCCACGGATGCGCTCCAGAAACAGGGTTTGCTCGGGGCGCATGCGTCCGGTCGGGCCTTTCACTTCCACACCCAGCAGGCGACCATCACTTAATTGGCCCAGCACATCCGGGCATCCGGTAAAACCGAATCGAATAAAGCGGCCACCTACCCGTGCGGCTCCGGTATTCATCCGTTCGCACCAGACAACGGCGGGATGTGTGTTCAATGCTTTCAAGACTTCAATCAGCGCTGCGGCTTCGGGTCGGTCATTGCTGCGCTTGGTTGGAGTTTCTAGGCCGAATAGGTCAGTTGCGCCAGAGAAAGATTTGCTCATGGCGTACCCCTTAAATTTTCATCCATGCCCATCCATGCCCAATCATTCCCGGTATCCCCGGCATGAATGGCAAGGTGTGGACTGGATATGAATATTTCATTCATTCCATCCATGCCCGATGTATTTTTCTTAGGCATGAATGAAAACGGGCATGGATGGAATTGGTTTTTACTCATGGTCTGTCACCTCGTTTGTGGTGCATCCATGCCCAGCGTCCGGCATGATTGAAACGGGTGCTTTCTTCCAGCTTGCGGGTATCACCAGCTTGTCAGCAGGTAAGCCAGCGCCGGATAAAACGTCCTCATGCTCCACAGTTGACAAATTGATAAAGAACGACGATTTGCGGGGGTGTAGCCTTTCCTTGGCTGGTACGAAAACCTCAAGCACCCAGCGTTCAGCCAGCAGCGCTTCAAGGCAGGCCAAAACCTCACAGTGTTTGCGTTTGGCCTTGACCTTCACCCCTTCGCGGCCCAGCGGATTACCGGCTATCCATGCCGCCTGCACAGCGTCTCGGATGCCTTGACGTAGGCTGGCCTCATCCTCTTTACACCGTTGCTCTGCGGCCTGTTCTACGGCTTCCTTGCGGCTCTGTCGGGCGGGTGCGGCAATGCCCCAGCGCAGCAGGACGGCTTCCATGTTGCCGAATTCATCGGGCTCCACGGTCTGCGCGGTGTAGCTCGTAATTTCAAGCTCGGGCCATTTAGCCTCGAATCGCGTCTTGCCCTGCACCAGGTAGCGGGTATCGCCCTCACGAATCAGAAACAGGGTCTGGTTTGCATCGCCTTCAATGGCACTCGCGCCACGGCTGGTCAGCGCATCATTGCGGCTCAAATTCGCTTTGGCAACATGGCCGATAAGCCAAACAGGCAGGCGGTCGAAACCTTGCTTCAATGCGGCCATCATTGAACTGGCCTCGCTGTTGTCGTTTTCGTTCTCGATTGCCAGAACCGCGCTTTTTGTGTCCAGCACCACCAGCGGCAGCACCTCCACGCCTTCCACGTTGCGGGTGAACTGCTCTCGGTAGGTTGCGCCCACGCTTGCAACAAAGGCGGGGTCAAGCCTCACGGCCTCCACAATGTGCAGGCGCTCACGTACAGCCTCAAGATTGATGCCTAAATTGCTATGAAGAACAATTCCGGCCATGATGCGTTTGGCCTGCTCCACGTCCTCGGCCACATAGACAACGTGCCTCCACTGGCGCGGCATCAGGTCATCGCCATGCAGCCCTGCAGCAGTCATTGCCAGCGGCAGCAGCGCGGTAGTCTTGCCCACGCCATGCGCTCCGGCAATAACGGTCACGCCATGCCCGATAAAGCCCGGAATCACCCAGCGCGGCGGCTTTGCGGTGCCATCAATGTCAACAAATCGCGCCAGCGGGTGAACCTTGGGCTCCGGCTTAGGCGGCTCCGTCGCGCTTTCCAGCAGCGCGGCCAGCACGTCGTGCCCATCACGCTGTGCAAGGTCGTTCGCGTCGAAGTTGTTGGCCTCACCGTCCGGCATGGCGGCAACGGCAGCCCCGACTTCAGCCGCTATCTTTTGCGCGTCCGATTCTTTGCCCCTGTCAAGCACCAAAATCAGCCGGGCGGATGCGTCACGCTGGCGCAGGTCGGCGGCCACGCGGGCCACATTGCCCCAGCCGAAACAACACACGGCGCGGTGTCCGGTCGCTTGCCATACGGCCCATGCAGCCCCGATACCCTCGCACAAATGGGCAGGGCCATCAGCAGGCCCAACGGTGAAGGATGCCCCAGCCATCGGGGCACCGGGCAGGTTCAGCTTTTTACCGGCACCGGGCGGCGGTATGAATTGCAGGCTTTGCAGTTCACCGTCTGGCGCATAGGCAGGCACCGTCAGGAACCCGACCATGCTCTGCCCGGAAATTCGCAGGGCATCGCCTGCGGGCACCACGCGCAGCGTGTCCAACGGCACCCCGGCGGCAGCTTTTGCCAGGATGTAGCTGTGCTCATTTGTCGCAGGTTCAAAGCGTCCAAACAGCTCGCGGGCACCCATGCCAGGGGCAGGCTTGCGCGGGGGCTCTACGGGGCGTGTAGTGGCCTTTGCTGGCGCTTGTCGCTGCGGCTTGTCGGCACTAATGCGCCAGCCGTTTTCAGCGGCCAGCTTGAACAAAGTTCCAGCGCCCACACCCTTACCCGGCTTGAAACTGCGCCAGGTGTCGCGGGCGTCCCGTTCGTCATAATTGCAAGCCCCGGAGCTCCAATTGTCGAAGGCGTCGAAGTCGAGCCCCGCAGACTGTGCGGCCATGCCAGCACGCACCCATTCGTCACGGGGCAGGTCGGGCGGTATCGCGTGCAGCGCATCGCGGGCGCGGTCAAGGTCATCCAACATTTGAAGGCCCCCCATTAATCGCCAGGGCTTGCGCGGTGTATTTTGGATCCAATTTGTACAGTGCAATCACCCGTTCCGGGTAATGCGCTGTCGGGCTTGGAATTTCGATGGTTTCCACCGGCCAGCCCAGCGTGCGAAGCGTAAAAATCACGGCACCCAATCGCCAGCTTTGCGTGCGGTCCTCGAAGTCGGGATGATCAATCATTTGGCCGTCCAAAAGCATTCCCAGCGCTTTATCGGCCAGGGTGTTTTTTGTCGGCCAACTAGGGCAAAATGGCGGCGGCGGTAGAAACGAAAGTTGCTCGCCAGCCCCGGATGCTTGAACGGTAGTCGGGGCTTTTTTCATCCGAGTGCCTTTTTCAGCCGTGCGTCCCGGGTCTGAATTTCAGCCCAGCCTGCGCGGACGAAGGAACGGCCCAGCTTGCCAGGAACCGTTTTGACATCCCCGGGCTGCCCTTCGATTTGCTGAATCGGCGTTAGAACAACAATTCGCATATCGGGCTCGGTCGCAGGGCAGTTAAGCGCCTCGTCCAACTCAGTCCGGGCCTCTCGGACGTTGGCAATATCGCTTTCGAGTTTTCCCAGTAACGGCTGGTCGATAGCCACGGGCAGCGAGCGGATGCTCGCGTCAAAGCCAAGCTCTTCAGCTTCGCGGCGGATGGTTTCAAAGGCTTTCGAGCTGTCTTGCACCGATTGAAGGGCGGCGGCCAAACCATCGAGCGCCTTAAGCACGTCAGGTGCGCGGCTCGCCATGTAAGCGCTTGAAAGATTTCGCTCGAGCTTGTTCAAATTTTCTCGCGCGACACATGCGCCAGCAAAAATTACTTGCCTCTTTTTTCCTAGGTGCGCCCGCTGCTCCGCATTGGAATTTACGGGTGAGCCCTCTAAGAAAGCAAGCGCCGTGGTCAGCGGGTCGAATTGTTGCGGCTTGTACTTTTCCGCATCAAATTTTGCAATCTGCAAATCAAGACTTGCAAGTTCGCTGTTCAGTCGCGTCGAGGTCGCAGATGCAGCCACAAATTCAGGCGCGGCGGTCAGGGGTAGTGCTTTCATGCGGGCACCCCGGTCAATGCCTTAATTTCAGCGGTCGGCCAGGCCAGCAGGCCACCGATGCGAATAGGGCGAAGCGGACCATTTTCCAAACTAGCCCAGCACCTGAGCGTCTGCGGGCGGCGGTTCAAGTAGTGGGCAGCCTCAGAGGTCCTGAGATTAGGCCGTGTGACTTGTTCAAGCGGCAGGAATTGCGCGGTGAACTGTTGCGGGGCGGTTGCCTCGCGCATCGCTTGGATGCTGATTGATGCGGTTTGCATACTGAAAAACCCTTCTGCCTTGCGGCGTGTTGTAGAAGGTTTGTCAGTATTCGCACATTCCTAAAAAGTGGAATGTTCGCGGGCCATAGTGGGCCCTATCAGTCCTTAGCGGGCCTTACCGGGCCAGCCTTTGCCCTAATGATTTACGCTTGAAAATTGCAGCCTCACCACCCTTCAAATACTGCAATCCATCCTCAGTTGCACCCCTAAGCGGGTCGTTTTTATTTTCGGCCAGCACCAGCAAAGCGGCCCACACTGCAGCAGCGTCTTTTGGGTTGAGGCACTTCGTTTGTGCCAACTCAATAACGGGCGTTAGGGTGTCGCGTCGGGCCTTGGTTGAATGACGGATTACAGCCACCACGGGCGCGGGCGTTGCGGTGCTCTGTTGTTGTGCAAACTGCCCATCTATAGCGTCCATCCAAGGCGGCAGATTTGCGCCTGAAATTTCACATAGTTGCCGGGCGGTTTCCAATAGTGCTTCTTCTATATACGGCCTATCTTGCTCTGCCCATAACACCGCGTTTTCTACCGATATGCAGAGCCCATCATCGCCGTCCATTTTCTCAATTAAATATTCTGTATGGGTGCATGGGTGTTGGTTTACAAGTGCCAGCAATCTACCGGCCAGCACCTCAAGCGAAGTTGATAAGGGGCTGTTTATCAATAGTGTGGGGGCCCATGCAACTGCCTGCAAGGCGGCGCGGCTGTTACCGTGTTCGATATACAGTTTCTTACTGAGTGCTTTCGTGCCGGGCAGTTGTTCAAGTGCCAAGTCTTGCAGGCTGTTAACCATATATTTGCTGAGCATATCCGCCCCTTCAAGGTGTCACTTCAAATAAGGAGCCCCGGCCTGTCGGTGAAGGTGTCCGACTTTTCGCCAGCGGTAATTAATCGCAGGCTAGGCTGGGCAAAAACTGTTTTACGCGGCTTGCACCGCGCGCAGCGCACCGGGCGCGGCCTTGGCATCAAACACAATCCCGGCCTGCTCGAGAATGTGCGCTTCAATCTGTGCAAGGTACGGCCTCAAGGCGTCAACACTTCGCGGGCGGTAGCCTTCAGCGGTCGCGCTTGGCTTGTGGCCCATGACTTGCGCAATGGCACCGGCAGGGGCACCGGCAGACTCTCCCAGCAGCGAAAACGAACGTCGCAAGCCGTGGATAGTCAGGCTCTCGATACCGGCGCTTTGCAGTGCTTTTGTATGGCTGGCGCGGGTGTCGGCAATCCGGCCCGCTTTGCCCGTACTGGCAAACACGAACTCATTGATACGCGGCAGGGTTGCGAGTTGTTGCGCCAGGTAAGGGGTTAGCGGAATAACGCGGGTAGCGTCCACCTTGTCAGCAATGGTCAGCTTGCGCCACTGAAAATCCACGTTAGCCCACATCAAGGCGGCTATTTCTTCACGGCGGGCACCTGTCAGCAGCAAGGCGCGAAGGTACACGCTGGCGGTGCGGTTGTTCAGTTGCTCCACGCCGGCCCACCAGCCGGGCACCTGCGCAGCCTCAAGGGCATCGGTGCGGCGCGTGTTGCTGGGCAGGGCCTCCACGATAGCTGCGGCCTTACCGGCATCACGGTCAATCAGGGCGCGGTATTCGGGCTTTGCAGAGCACCAGCGCATGAAACCCCGGAACATCATCAGAGCGCGGGCGGCTTGATGCTTGCCGGTCAGGGCTTCGCGGTCATACCAACTTTTCAATGTGTCCTCATTCACCCGGGACAATGCCAGCGCCAGCAGCGGGAATAACGGACCCGGTCGTGTGTTGCCCTCCCCTCTCTTTTTCTTTTCGCCTCCGGGCGCGGCCATCGCTTCAAGGTCGGCACGATAGCGGGGCTTGAAGGCGTCTTTGCGCTTTGGTTTGCCGTCCTCAAGGTAACGCGGCCACACATCGCCTACAGTCACAGCTTGCCCGGCGGCGGCAGCTTTGGCGGCGGCCTTGGTTGCCAGCCGGTCGCGCTCTACCTCTCGCGGGTCTGTGCCAGCGTCAACCAGCATTTTTAGCCCTTGAGCCTTGGTACGGGCCTGCTTAATCGGCCAGTCTGCCAGCGTGCCAATATTGATACGGATGGTTGAACCGTTCAGCCGGGCCTCAAACACATAAGTTTTACGTCCGGTCGGCGTTGCCCGTAACGCCAGCGTCGGGGTGTCGGTGTCCCAGAGAAACGCCTGGGGCTTGTCTGTTGGGCAGGTAAAGGCGTCAACCCGGCCAGCGGTCAAGTTAACGCGGTTTGTTTGCTGTTTCATGGCATCCCCAAAATCTGTAGGCAATCTGTAGGCAATCTGTAGGCAAATTCGGTAGAAACTGCCACATACCAATCAACACCTCAACTCGCAACTATTACAGTAAGTTGTTGATTCACATTGATTATAGGGAAGAAACTCAACAATAACGAATCATGCCAAATACGGCTATCCTGTCATTCGTAATGAGAAGGTCGGGTGTTCGATTCATCTCTCCGGCACCAAATGAATACGAGGGTTTGCTGTTATAAAAATAATAGCAAACCCTTTCTATTTGGTGGCCCGTAGCCACCCTGTCGCCCTTGGCGATCGGGTTTTGTACTGTGTTTCTTGCAAGATAATCTGATTCAATGCGGGGCGCGGCCAATTTGTCGGCAACGGGCTCCAATGCGCCCTTCATCACCCAACCGCGCTGGTCTGCTACATGGCAACTACAAACTTTCTTCTACAACGACTTACTGCCGCATTGGCGGCCATCACCTCAGCCACGCGGACATGGAAAGTGATTCTGCTGCTGCTTATCGTCGCGGTGGGCTACCTTGCGCTGACCCCTGCACCGCCTGCGAGCATCGATACCGGCTGGGACAAGCTGAACCATGTTTTGGCGTTCACCGCGCTCGCTTTTTCAGGCTACTTGGGCTTACCCTCTTCCCGTGGCAGGCGCATCTTTCTGCTGCTTGCCCTGCTCGGCCTGGGCGGCGCCATTGAACTCCTTCAATTGTTTGTGCCGGGTCGGGCGAGCGAATGGGGCGACCTGTTCGCCGATGCAATTGGCATCGCTTGTGGCGCGCTCATTGCCACCTGCGTACTGCTGCTTGCATCCAGGAAGTTTGGGAACTGACAAAAAATGGCCCGCAGACGGCAGCCAACGAACTCAATTGGGCTTTGGCTCAGGCACCGATTTTTGCTGTTGATGTGGGGTTTTTTGGGGGTAGAAATGAATACGGGCCAGAAGGCCCGTATTCATTACATCATTGGCGGAGCAGGCGGGATTCGAACCCGCGGAGGGTTTGACCCCTCGTACGCTTTCCAGGCGTATGACTTAAACCGCTCATCCACCGCTCCTGAACCTTGAATTTTAACCGAGCAAAATCTGATTTCCGGTATGCAAGTGAAAGGGGCAAGAAAAAAGCCATCCGAAGATGGCTTTTTTTCTGCTACAGAACCAGATCAGTTCAAGGCTGCTTTTTTACCACCCTTGTAGGTGTAAATTGTCATGGCGGGATTCTTCAACTCGCCATTGGGTTCAAACTGCACGTTGGTGGTAATACCCTTGTAATTGGCATCAGCCAATTTGGGGAGATAGACCTTGGGGTCTGCACTGCCAGCGCGTTTCATGGCGTCAACAATCACGTTGACGGCATCGTAGACGTAGGGGCTATAGACCTGAAACTGCCCAGGATACTTGGCGTCGTAACGCGCCTTCCAGGCGACACCACCAGGCATTTTGGCCAGGGACGCGCCGCCTTCAGCGCAGATCACGTTTTCAAGCGGCTTGGCATCGGCGGACTGCTTGATCAGATCCTGGGTGCAAATGCCGTCGCCGCCAAAAAACTTGACATTGTTAAGGCCAAGTTGCTCCATCTGACGCAACATGGGGCCCGCTTGCGCGTCCATGCCACCAAAGAACACGCCATCCGGATTTTTGCCTTTGATGGCCGTCAGGATCGCCATGAAGTCAACCGACTTGTCGGTGGTGAACTGGTCGTCGACGATGGTGATGCCCTTGGAGGCGGCTGTTTTCTTGAAAATCTCAGCCACACCCTGACCGTAAGCGGTACGGTCATCAATGATGGCAATGCGCTTGAGCTTCAAAGTGTCAGCAGCGTAAAAAGCCAGCCCCGCGCCGAGTGCATTGTCGTTGGCGAGCAAACGGAAAGTGGTCTTGTAGCCAGGCTTGGTCAAGTTGGGGTTGGTCGCCGACGGGGTGACCATGGGAATGCCGCAGTCATGGTAAATTTTGGATGCGGGAATCGTGGTGCCGGAGTTGAGGTGACCGACCACGCCGTTGACTTTGGCGTCGCACAGTTTCTGGGCAACCGCAGTCCCTTGTTTGGGATCGGCTGCGTCATCTTCAGCCACCAGTTGCAGTTTGACTTTTTTGCCAGCGATCATGACGCCAGCTGCATTCAGATCTTCAATGGCCATCAGGGCGCCATTTTCATTGTCGCGGCCATAAGTCGCCTGCGCACCAGAAATCGGCGCAACGTGCCCGATCTTGACGACCATATCTTGCGCCATGGCAACACCAGCGGCAGCAGCAATGGCTGCCACCATCGTAATTTTAAATTTCATTTGCATAGACAACTCCGTAAGTAGAAAAGATGTGAATTAAAAAAACTACACCCCAACACGATAACGCATTTTTTCCGCCGCAAACATAGGGTAGACACCAACCCGACCCGTAAACACTAAAAAACTTTTTAGTTTTCCTCTTCCCGCAACGCCATGGCTTGCGACACGGTTTGGCGGACCACCAGCGCCAGTTCTTCCCGAAGGCTCAAGTGCATGGTCTCAAGCTGTTGCGTCACCAGGTTGCGAAGCATGCCCTCGGTCTCTTCTCGTAAACGACGGTCCAGCACCCGATCAACCTGCTGCATCACGGATTCGGTCATTTCCTCAAAGCTCGGGCTGGTCGAGGTCGGCGTCCGGATCAAGGAAGAGGGTTCTACGATCTCTGTCAGGGTTGGCACATAACGCGGCAAATTTCGGGGTGGTGTATTCATCAGTCCGACGTTTTCAAAGTCAAATCATGGCGCGTGATGGTGTAACCCTGATCGGCATAATATTTCCAGCGGCCTCGCGCCAACTGACGATCTTCATCATCCCTACCCACCACCTCGATGACTCGCTCAAAGTGATCAAAACCGTCGGGCACAAGTTGGCCCAGGTTAAGAAGCACCTGCTGATGGGGCACCCCAATGCTGGAGGTCGACAAAATAACGGGCGATGCTGCGACGACGTAGGATTCACTTTCCAGAAAACAATGCGGCACAAAATCAACGGGTGAAAAAGTCCAGAGGGCGCGATCAAGTTGCTCCAGCACATCGGGCGAACCTATCACCACCAGCTTGGCACCAGCCGCCACGGCCTTGCGCAGCAGACGGCAGGTATAGGCCACACGGTCGGGGGCATTGAAGTGAAAGGCCACTTCAGTCATGGCTCATCTCGCTTTTTATTTAGCTGAAGTGAGCAGGTATTCCAGCAGCAAGGCCACGGGTCGACCGGTGGCCCCTTTGGCCTTTCCGCTTTTCCAGGCCGTGCCAGCAATATCAAGATGGGCCCACGGGAACTTCGCGGTAAAACGCTGCAAGAACTTGGCTGCGGTAATGGCGCCACCGGCACGCCCGGCCACATTGGCCACATCGGCAAAATCGGTTTTGAGACCTTCTGCGTAATCATCATCCAGCGGCAGGCGCCAGCACAGGTCAAGCGAAGTTTCCCCAGCCGACATCAGGGCGGCAGCCAATTCATCGTTGGCCGAGAAAAGGCCGCTGCGCACAGCACCGAGTGCAACCACACAGGCGCCCGTGAGCGTGGCGATATCGACCACAGCACGCGGCTTGAAGCGCTCGGCATAGGTCAGTGCGTCGCACAACACCAGACGACCTTCGGCATCGGTATTCAAAATTTCAATGGTTTGCCCACTCATGCTGGTCACCACGTCGCCGGGCTTGATGGATCGGCCATCAAGCAAGTTTTCACAAGCGGGTATCAAACCAATCACGTTGATCGCGGGTTTGAGTTCCGCTAAAACCTTAAAAACGCCCAGAACGCTGGCAGCGCCTGACATATCAAATTTCATCTCGTCCATGTCAGCGGCAGGCTTGATGGAAATGCCGCCGCTGTCAAAGGTGATGCCTTTGCCCACCAGGACTGTCGGCGCCTCGGACTTCAGTGCGCCGTCATAACGCAACACAATAAAGCGCAAGGGTTCTTCAGACCCCTGAGCGACCGCCATGAAGGAGCCCATCCCCAACTTTTTCACCTGCTTGGGGCCTAGCACCTCACATTTGATGTTCGGGAGCTTGGCCAAAGAGCGCGCGGCACCCGCCAAGAGCGCAGGCGTGGCGTAGTTAGCCGGACGGTTGGCCCATTCTTTGGCGAACTCAATACCGGCGACTGCGGCCACGGCCCGATCAAAAACAGGCTTCAACCCTGCCGGATGTGACACACCCATGACAACGCGCTGGATCACCCGGCCCTCCGGCTTGGACTTGGTCGTGGTAAACACATAGCTGGCTTCGGCAACGGCGGTCACAGCGGCGCGCAACAGCGCTGCTTGCGGCAAGGTGGCAAAACAAATCACCAGTTTTTTGACATTGCCCGCCTTGACCGCCAACACCGCCGTTTTCACAGCCTTGCTCACCTCGTTGGCTGAGCCGTCCCCCCCATTCACCAACACGGCGCGCACGCACGCCAGGCCAGTCGGACGGTACAGCAGCAGCGCTTTGCCAGCCTTGTTCTCCAGGTCACCCGCCTTCAGTGCTTGCGCCACCAGCACGGATAAAGCGTCTTTTCCCGGTTTGAAAGAAGATGTGATCAACACAATCAGGGCGTCGCACTTCTCCTTGGAAGCAGCGCTGAGATCAAGGGTTTCAAGTTCAAAGTTCATAATCCATCTTTTTAATTGGCTGAGGACAGAACGGGCTTGCTTGGCGTAGCCGTGAACTGTCCCAGAAAATTTCACACTACTTTAGAACGGAGTCGGCTCGCATTACGCAGCTGCAGTCTGTCCCACCAAATCGCAACCGATGTTATTCCATTCTTCCATCCGCAAGGAATTGGCCCGCAGCTTTGGTGCCACGCTGATTGTGTTGGCCACCGTGGTCATGACGATGACGCTGATTCGCACCCTGGGGCAAGCCTCGCGTGGCAGCTTCAATCCGTCTGACGTGATGCTGGTGATGGGCTACACGGTGCTCGCCTACATGCCAACCATTCTGACCATGAGCCTGTTTATTGCCATCATTGCCACTTTGTCACGCATGTACCGCGAGAGCGAGATGGTGATCTGGTTTAGCAGTGGCAAAGGTTTGGCTGCTTTGCTGCGCCCCTTGTTCCGCTTTGCCTGGCCCGTCTTGCTGGTGATCACCGCGCTGGCCCTGTTGGTGCTGCCCTGGTCCAACCAAAAAATCCAGATTCTGAAGGCGGAATACGAAAAACGGGGCGACCTTGAACGCATTGAACCGGGTCAATTTCAAGAGTCGGCTGGTGGCAAGAGGGTATTTTTTGTCGAAAAAGACGCCACTGGCAAGCAGACTGGCAACAACGTATTTATTGCGACGACCGAAGACGGCAAAGAGACCATCACCTCCGCCCGTCGCGGTCGAATCGAGACCATTGGACAAAACCGGTTTTTGATGCTCAGCAATGGGCAACGACTGGAAAGCGTGATTGGCAAGTCCGACTTGAAAATCAGCGAGTTTGAAGAATACGGCATCAAGGTCGGGATGGATGTTCTGGGTGGCAGCGATTTCGTCCCGGTCAATACCCAGCCCACCTTGACATTGTTCAAGAATCGGACGCTGCCCAACCTGGCAGAATTGTCGTGGCGCCTCGGCTTGATTTTGGCGGCCATCAATTTTGTGGTCATTGGCATTGCCGTCTCAAGCGTCAATCCGCGGGTCGGGCACAGCGCCAACCTGGTGTTTTCCTTGTTTGCCTTCGTCTTGTATTACAACCTGTTGAGCCTGGGCCAGAACTGGATCGCATCTGGAAAATTCACCTTCCTCGGGTTTTTAACGGCCGTGCATGGAGGCGCCTTGGTGCTAGGCATCCTCTGGCTGGCCAAGGGGCATAACAACTGGCGCTGGCGCACTGGCCTGAGCGCACCGAGCTTGGCCTCCTCAACGTTGCGAAAGACGCCCACTTGAAAACCCTCCGACGCCTGCTTTACGGCGAAGTGCTGTATGCGGTGGCTTTCGTCACCCTCGGTTTTCTCTCGCTGTTTTTCTTTTTTGATTTCGTTGAAGAAATTCAATCGGTTGGACGTTATTCGGCAGCGGGCTACCGAATCGTGCCTGCCCTGACCTTTGTGGCGCTGATGATTCCGAGTCATTTGTATGAGCTCTTGCCCATTGCCGTGCTCATTGGCACCATCTTTGTGATGGCGCGTTTCGCCCAAAGCTCTGAATTCACCATATTGCGCACCAGTGGGCTGGGGCCGTGGCGCGCCTTGAAAGCCTTGTTGCTGCTCGGCCTGGGGTTTGTGCTGTTGACGTTTGCCATTGGGGACTACATTTCTCCACCGGCAGACCGCTCGGCGCAACTCCTCAAGGCCCGTTACCAGGGCAGCATCACGGTCGGTCTCACCGGGGCCTGGCTCAAAGAACAGCAAACCCACGGGCAGTATGCCGTCAACGTCAGTGCCATGGCGCCAGATGGGAGCATGCGGGGCGTGCGCATCTTCGAATTTGACAACCAGGGTTTCTTGAGGTCCACCTTGCAGGCCGCAAGCGCTCTCTTTGGGATCGATGACGCCTGGAACCTGAGCCGCGTGAGCCGAACCGAGTTCCCGCTGCGGGGGGCCGAGGCGGCACGTATTGATCGAGCGCAATTGGACAACTTAAGGTGGCCCAACCAGATCAGTTCAGAGATGGTGGCGGCGGCCTTGCTCAAACCCGAACGCATGAGCACGATTGACCTGTTTCAGTACATCCGGCATCTGCAAGCCAATTCGCAATCAGCGCAGCGCTACGAAATCGAGTTCTGGAAAAAGGTTTTTTACCCCCTGAGTTGTCTGGTCATGGTGGTGTTGGCCCTGCCCTTTGCTTATCTGCACTTTCGATCGGGCGGTATTGCCACTTATGTATTTGGCGGTGTCATGGCGGGCATCAGCTTCTTTTTACTCAACAACGTCTTTGGCTATATGGGCAACCTGCAAAACTGGCAACCGTGGCTGACTGCTGCGCTGCCCGGCATGATTTACCTGCTGCTGTCCCTGACGGCGTTTGGGTGGCTGGTCTTGCGGCGCTGACGTCGGCGCCCGGGTCAAAGTGAGTAAGCTCTTGATGCCAATCGACACAATGCGTGGCACCATCCTGCTGGCCCATGGTTCGCGCGACCCCTTATGGCGCAAGCCGATTGAAGCGGTGGCCCAGCAGATGCGTGCGTGGGCGCCTGAAGTGCAGGTGCGCTGTGCCTACCTTGAACTCTCGGCGCCCAGCCTGCCCGCCAGCGCCGAAGAGTTGGTGAGGTTGGGCGTCACGTCGATCACGGTGGTCCCCGTTTTTTTTGGTGTCGGCAAACACGCGCGGGACGACTTGCCCCTGCTGCTGGCCGCACTGCAAGCCAGCCACCCAAGGCTGGCTTTCCATCTGAAACCTGCCATTGGCGAGGACGCTCAAGTCATTGAATTGATCGCCCGCATTGCCCTGTCATGAGAATTTGACGCTTGATGATGATTTTGAAGTAACTTGATTGGGGCATAATAAATTTCATTCTTAGTTGAAATTTGATATGAACCTACACCAATTTCGCTTTGTTCAAGAGGCGGTCCGGCGCAACCTCAACCTGACCGAAGCCGCCAAGGCGCTGCACACGTCGCAGCCCGGGGTCTCCAAAGCCATCATTGAGCTGGAAGAAGAGCTGGGTATTGAAATCTTTGCCCGTCACGGCAAGCGCCTCAAACGCGTGACAGAACCCGGTCAGCATGTCCTCAAAAGCATCGAGCTCATCATGCGCGAGGTGAGCAACCTCAAACGCATCGGCGAGCAATACAGTGCCGAAGACAGCGGCACCCTGTCGATTGCCACCACCCACACGCAGGCGCGTTATGTGCTGCCGGAGCCCGTGGCCAAGTTGCGCCAGGCCTACCCCAAGGTCAACGTCAGCCTGCATCAGGGCTCACCGGACCAGGTGGCGCGCATGCTGATTGACGAAGTGGCCGAGATCGGCATTGCCACTGAATCGCTGGATGGTTATTCGGAGCTGGTGACCTTGCCCTGCTACGAGTGGCAGCATGTGCTGGTGTTCCCGCTGGGTCACCCCTTGTCTTTGAAGGAACATCTGACGCTGGAAGACATTGCCCGCGAGCCGCTGATTACCTACCACCCTTCTTACACCGGACGCACCAAGATTGACCACGCCTTTGCCACCCGCAAGCTGGAACCCCGCATTGCGCTGGAGGCGATTGACTCGGACGTGATCAAAACCTATGTGCGGCTGGGGCTGGGCATCGGCATTGCCGCTGAAATGTCAGTGCGCGACGTGGTGGCCGAGGGTGACAAAAGCGATCTGGTCGTGCGCCCGGCTGGGCTTTTGTTTGGCCAGAATGTGGCGCGCGTCGCCTTCAAACGTGGCGCTTACCTGCGCAATTTTGTTTACAAATTTACCGAATTGCTGAGCGATCGTCTGAGCCGTGATCTGGTGGCACGCGCCATGCTGGGTCATGTCGATGATTATGAGCTATAAAAATAGTAGCTACTCGCGCATATAGAACGCGGGCTAGAGCCCAATAAGATTCAAAAATCCAAAACAAGACCGCAACATGCCTCTCGACTGGAAAGAAATCGCCAACCGCGCCCGCGCCTTTTCCAAAGACTGGAAACACGTCGAACGCGAAGACGCCGATGCCAAAAGCTTCTGGGACGAATTCTTTGAGGTCTTCGGCATCAAGCGCCGCAAGGTCGCCACCTTCGAGAAGCGCGTCAAAAAGATCGACAACCAAGACGGCTACATTGATCTGCTCTGGAAGGGCACGCTGCTGATCGAGCATAAAAGCCGTGGCAAGGATCTGGTCAAGGCATTCAAGCAGGCCAAGGACTATTTTCCCGGCCTCAAAGCAGACGAAGAACCGCGCTATATCCTGCTATGCGATTTCTGGCACTTCGAGCTGCATGACCTCGATGAAGACAAGGTTCACCGCTTCACGCTGGCCGAGCTCGACAAAAATCTGCGGCTGTTTTATTTCATTGCCGGTTACCGCAAACAAATTATCCGAGCGGAAGAAGCCATCAACCGCGTGGCGGTGGACGCGCTGGGCGAGTTGCACGATGCTCTGAAAAATGACGGCTACACCGGGCATCAATTGGAAGTATTTCTGGTGCGACTGCTGTTTTGCCTGTTTGCCGACGACACCGGCATCTTTCAGCCCAAAGACAGCTTCCACGACCTGAT
>JANYHL010000132.1 GCA_025359085.1 Gammaproteobacteria bacterium | reverse complement strand
CTGCGCGGCCCGGGCACCATTCAGCTCAAGCTGCACCAGCGGCCCTGTTTCACTGGTAAATGCGTTTGCATCGGGTGCAGCAGAGGCTGGCCACAACTCTGCCACGCCATGCGCCGCGCCAAGCCGTGGATGCTGCACGTCGCCCAGGTCCAGCCTGGAGAGTTCTGCCACGGTCAAGGCGGACTGCATCATGAGCCGCATTATTGCCAGGTCGCGCACGGCCAGCCACGGCAGGTCGGCCGGCGGCGGGTCTTGCGGCGGCGCAACCGCCTGCAGCAGCACCTCCCAATCGATGCCGTGGAACACCAGGGAATCCATCTGCTCGGTGGGCGACACCGACGCGCCGGCATCGACCGGACTTTCAGCAACCCAGCCTTGCGCCTGCGCAAATGCATAAATCTTTTTCAGCACCCGGTAGTACCGCCGCTGGGTGACAGAACTGACCTGTACCAGCCCACGCACCACCGCCCGCGGGCTGAGCATTTCCAAATAGGCCCGCACATCGTCCGACCGGGCTTGGTTCCATTGCAAGGGCCCACGCGCCAGCAAGTGCTCGGTCCAGCCGGTCCAAAGCGAATGGTAGGAAGCCACGGAGCGCGGCGACAAGCCACCCTTGCGCTGGCCCGCCCGTGTCAGTGCCCAGGCTTTAAAAACGGCCTCGGCCGTTGCGGGAGTTGTCGGAGTTGTGATGGCTATGGGCGTTGTGGCAGTCACAGGAATTGGGTGGCTAATGCCAGTCGGCGCCTCGGTTGACGTATTTGCTTAATAGCGAAACTTGTGACTCGCAACACATGCTACTAATCTTATAGCTAGAAACGTCCACCAGATGTGCGGAAACCGGCAAATACCTTGTAAAACATCGCAACCGGTTGTGCGTAAGTCAGGCGGCCAGAAGCCGGCCCAGCTTGGGCAGCGCCGCGACCGCATTGGCGGTGGTGGCCTGCGCCAGAGCGGCCGGTGAAATGCCACGCAGCTGCGCCAGAACTGCGGCAATCCGGGGCAGCTCGGCTGGCTCGTTTCTGGCTTGTACCTGACCAGCCGCTCGCGCTGACGCTGTTTGGTAGAGCCACTGTGGCGCGATGTCAGGCGAGTCGGTTTCCATGACCAAATCGCCAAGTGGCAGGTCGGTTGCCAGGCGGCGAATTTGCAGGGCCGCATCAAAGGTCAGCGTGCCGCCAAATCCCAACTTCAAACCTTGGCCAGTAAAAGCCAGGGCTTGCTGCATGCTGCCGTTGAAAGCGTGGCCAATGCCGTGCCACCCGGCATCGGGCCGCAGGTCGCGCAAGTGCTTAAGCAGCCGGTCCGCCGACCGGCGCACATGCAGGATGACCGGCAGGCCATACTTGCGTGCCAGCAACAGTTGCGCCCGGTAAAAATACTCCTGCCTTTCGCGCATGGCAAAAGCAGCAAGTGCCGGCACAAAAAAATCAAGCCCGATTTCGCCCACTGCCACCAGGCGCGGGTCGGCCTGCCGAATCGCCAGCTCGGCGTCAAGCGCTGTAAGGTCGGCATCCCGCGCGTCGGGCACACACAATGGGTGAATGCCCAGCGCGTAACTGTCGGAAAACCGGTGTGCCAGTTCGCGCACCACCGCAAAATTTGAAACCGCCACTGAAGGCAAGACGCAGTGCCCCACGCCGTTACGGGCAGAGCGGGCGCGCATGTTGGCCACGTCGCCCGCAAATTCGGAAGCGTCAAGGTGGCAGTGGGTGTCTATCCAGAAATTCATGCTGTGACCCGGCCGAAATAAAAAGCGTTTGCGACAACCACACTTGCAGGCTGCGACTGGCTATGGTGGCACACAAAGGCTGACCGTTATTGCTACTGCCAATGCCCATATGCGATGGACGACCCGCACGCCAAAAACCGGCGCAATCTGCATCGAATTGAAACCGTCTGCAAGCAGTGGTGAGCTCGCAAATTTCGCCTGCTGCAAGCCAGGTGCAGAAACTCAAAAATCGTGATACGGTGCGTTGTCAGCAGCGGTTACGGCACAGGTTTCCCAAGTGCGCGGCCGCATTTCCAACCCTTTGTAGGTGAACCGATGCGAAGGCCTGCCCTTTACAGTAGCGCACGCCGCCCTTCAGGCGCAGACGGCGCAGCAGCCGGAGCGCACCCGGCAAAATCGTCGGATCAGACTGCGGCCGCCATTACCGCAAGCGGGTTGCCACCCACTGCCGCGCTGACTAACGCACCTGGCCGACGGCGGTTTGCCGCCTTACAAAGCCTGGCTTTATTGTGGTCGGCCGTGGGACTGCTTGCATTGCTGCTGGCCGTCAGTCTTTTTTTGAACATGCGGACTGGCGGCTACAAACTGACGCAAGATGCCATAAACGCCGCCGTTCTGAGAACGCTGGAAACCACCGAATTGCCATCGCCTGCAGTAAAAGCCTACGAGGCAATCATTCCGTCGGTGGTTCGGGTGGTGGCGTTGGGCAAGTCCACAAAGGGCAAAGATGGCATTGCGCAGTTTGACCGCAGCGTAGGGACTGGCGTGGTGGTAGTGGACAAGGGCATTATTTTGACCAACCTACATGTGGTGCAGGACGCAGAAACGATAAAAATTATTTTTTCCGACGGGCTGGAAACTACCGCCATCATTACTGGCATGCAGCCAGAAAACGACCTGGCTGTGCTGCAAGCCCGCACTATTCCAGACGACCTGACCGCCGCCACCTTGCGCTCCACAACCGACTTGGCACCAGGCGATCTGGTAATGGCGGTTGGCTACCCATTCGGTATCGGTCCGTCGGCCTCAAGCGGCATCATTTCGGGGTTGGGCCGTACCTTTAGGTCGCCCGAAGGCCGCCAACCCATCAAAAACCTGATTCAGTTCGATGCAGCCGCCAATCCGGGCAATTCGGGCGGACCGCTGGTTACCATGGACGGCCACGTCATTGGCATCGTCACGGCCATTTACAACCCCAACCAGCAAGGTTCATTTGTTGGCATTGGCTTTGCTGTGCCGATTGAAAATGCCGCTGCTGCCGCCGGCCAGCCCCCCTTTTGAAGGAAACCGATGCAATCGACACCCAGCGAAGCCCTGCTTGCCAGCCACCATGCAACTGCCCAGTTGATGGAGCAGATTTTGTATGAGGTAAAACGCGTGGTGGTGGGCCAGGACCGATTCCTTGAACGCGTGATGGTCGCCATTCTGGCCCAGGGCCACTTGCTGGTAGAAGGCGTGCCGGGGTTGGCCAAAACGCTCACTATCAAAACCCTTGCAGACACGGTGAGTGGCGACTTCAAACGCATCCAGTTCACCCCTGACCTGGTGCCGGCCGATCTGGTGGGCACCCGCATTTACAACCAGAAAACAGGTGAATTCAGCACTTCGCTGGGGCCGGTCTTTACCAACCTGCTGTTGGCCGACGAAATCAACCGCGCGCCGGCCAAGGTGCAAAGTGCTTTGTTGGAGGTAATGCAGGAGCGGCAGGTCACGATTGCCGGGGTGAGCCACAAGGTGCCGCTGCCTTTTTTGGTGATGGCCACCCAAAACCCGATTGAAACCGAAGGCACTTACCCACTGCCGGAAGCCCAGGTCGATCGCTTCATGATGA
>JANYHL010000113.1 GCA_025359085.1 Gammaproteobacteria bacterium | reverse complement strand
GCAATGCGGGTGAAATCCCGAAAACCCGGGCCGGCCAGGCTCAAATATTCTTTGCCCAAGGTTTGCGTGGCGATGGCGTTCATCAGTGCAAATGAAATCAGGTGCGGCAAATGGCTGACGGCAGCAAACGCTGCATCATGTGACTCGGGCGACATCTGGACCACGCGGCAACCCAGCGCCGACCAGACATCGACTGCCTTCTGCAACTGGAGCGTCAGGGTGCGTTCTATCGGGGTCAGGATCACCTGCCGGCCGCTGTACAGGTCAGCATCAGCGTGTTCCACACCCGAGACTTCTTTGCCGGCGATCGG
Organism: Gammaproteobacteria bacterium; assembly: GCA_025359085.1. GTDB lineage: Bacteria > Pseudomonadota > Gammaproteobacteria > Burkholderiales > Burkholderiaceae_C > Rhodoferax. Next base: position 4,431 of record JANYHL010000113.1, on the reverse strand, counting down.
GTGGGCCGGTACGAAAGAGCCGATTTGCTCGCGCAGGGCGCGTCGGCCCGCATCAATCACGTCGCGCTTGGTCGAGCCCACGTCCATGATCAACATCTGCGGCGTGACCAGGTGCTTGATCGATTTGAAGGTGGCCTCGCTGGCCGCCACCGGCACGGCGATCAGCACAATGTCGGCGCCCGACACCGCCAGCAAGGCCGACGGCGCTTCCACATCGATCACGCCCATCTTGTAAGCCAGTTCGGTGGTGGAGGGCGACTTGCTGTAGCCCACCACCCGTTTCACCAGGCCGGCCCGTTTCATCGCCAGTGCAAAGGAGCCACCCATCAAACCGCAGCCAATCAGGCCTAGTTGTTCAAACATTCATTCACCTACAGGGTATGTGCCCAGCACTTTGCAAAAGGCACAAAGACTTTGCAGCTCTTCAAGCGCCGCGGCCACATGCGGCTGCGAAGGGTGGCCTTGCAGGTCGATGTAAAAGTAATATTCCCACTGCCCGGAGCGCGCCGGGCGCGACTCAAAGCGCGTCATGGAGACGCCATGCTTCTTGAGCGGCACCAGCAGGTCATGCACGGCACCGGGTTTGTTGGGCACCGACACAATCAGGCTGACGCAGTCATTGCCGGTGGCAAGCGGCGCGGGCAGTGTCTGCGGCAGGCAGACCACGGCAAAGCGGGTGCGGTTGAAGGCGTCGTCCTGGATCGCGCGCGAGGCCACATGCAGACCAAATTCACTGCCGGCGCGCTCGCTCGCAATCGCGGCCCAGGCCGGGTTGGTGGCCGCCAGGCGCGCACCTTCGGCGTTGCTGGCGGCAGCGCGGCGCGCGGCCTGGGGCAAATGTGTGTTGAGCCAGTCCTGGCATTGGGCCAGCGCTTGCGGGTGTGCAAAAACCACTTCAATGTCGGCCAGCGTGGGTTTGAGTCGCAGCAGGTTGTGGCGCACCAGAAAACTGGTTTCACCGATGATGTGCAGCGGTGAGTTCAGCAGCAAATCGAGCGAGCGCGAGATCACGCCCTCGGACGAGTTCTCAATCGGCACCACACCAAACTCGGCGCTGCCCGCCGCGGTGGCGCGGAACACTTCATCAATGCTGGCGCACAGCACGCGTTCGATGCTGGCGCCGAAGAACTGCAGCGCGGCCTGTTCGCTGAAGGTGCCGGCCGGGCCCAGATACGCGACCCGCTGCGCCGCCTCCAGCGCACGGCAAGCCGACATGACTTCACGCCAGATGACGGCCAAGCTGGCGTTCTTGAGCGGTCCGGGGTTGACCGCCTGCAGGCTGCTGATGACCTGAGTCTCGCGCTCGGGGCGAAACACGGCCGAGCCATCCACGCGCTTGATTTCTCCCACTTCATGGGCCAGCGACGCGCGCTGGTTCAGCAGGGCCAGCAGTTCCAGATCAAGCGCGTCGATTTGCGTGCGCAGTTCAGGGAGGGTTTTCGCCATGGCTAAGACTTGAAGGGGGTAGACGGGGTTCGGAACAGCCGGTTCTCTAGCCGCGGCATTTTTGAAATTCGTGCAGGTAGTCCACCAGCGCCTGCACGCCTTCGATGGGCATCGCGTTGTAGATGCTCGCGCGCATGCCGCCGACCGACTTGTGGCCCTTGAGCTGCAACAGGCCATCCGCGCGCGCGCCGGTCAAAAAGGCGTCATTGAGGTTTTCATCGCGCAAGAAGAACGGTACATTCATGCGCGAGCGGCAGTGGGGCGCCACTTTGTTGAGGTAGAGCTGTGAGTTGTCAATCGCGTCGTACAGCAGCGCCGCCTTGGCCTGGTTGAGCGCCTCCATCGCGGCGATGCCGCCTTGGCGCTTGAGCCATTGAAACACCAGGCCTGCGATGTAGATGGCGTAAGTGGGCGGGGTATTGAACATCGACTGGTTGTCCGCCACCGTCTTGTAGTTGAAAGCGCTGGGGCACACCGTCAGTGCATGACCGAGCAAGTCCTCGCGCACCACCACCAGCGTCAGACCGGCCGGCCCCAGGTTTTTCTGCGCACCCGCAAAGGCCAGTCCGACCCGTGACCAGTCGATCGGGCGCGAGGCGACATGGGAAGAACAGTCGACCACCAGCGCGGCGTCACTGCCCAGCGCCTGCAGGTCGGGCAGCGTGTGGTATTCAACGCCGTGAATGGTCTCGTTGCTGCAGATGTGCACGTAGCTGGCGCCGTGACTGAGCTGCCAGCTGGCAGGTTCAGGCAGCGAGGTGTGGCCGTCCGACTCGTTGCTGGCCGCGATGTTGACCGTGCAGTACTTGCGGGCCTCCTGTTGCGACTTCAGGCTCCAGCTGCCGCTCACGACAAAGTCGGCGCTGCCCGTGGCGCCGGTCGGCGAACCGCGGGCCGACAGGTTGAGCGGGACAATCGCGTTTTCGGCCAGGCCGCCGCCCTGCATGAACAGGATTTTGAAATTGGCCGGTACAACCAGCAGTTCGCGTAAATCCGCTTGCGCCTGTTCGTAAATGATACCGAACTCCTTGCCGCGATGGCTCATTTCCATCACGCTCATGCCGCTGCCGTGCCAGTCGAGCATTTCGGCCGCTGCCTCGGTCAGAACTTCCTGCGGCATGGCCGCGGGTCCGGCGGAGAAGTTATAGGGTCGGTTCATCAATTATTTATATAAAATAAGGCTCTCGCCCTCGTCCACTATGATTTAGTAGCTATTAAAAATATAGCTATTCGTTGGTGCTGTCGGCGTCGTCCTGATCGTCAGTCGGGGCTTCATCGGCGACCGGGTTGGCGTCATTTTCGACAATCCGCTGTAGCCCGCTCAGCTTGGAGCCTTCGTCCAGCCCAATCAGCGTCACGCCTTGCGTGGCGCGGCCCAGTTCGCGAATTTCGGACACCCGGGTGCGCACCAGCACGCCCTTGTCGGTGATCAGCATGATCTCGTCGTCGGCATGCACCAGCGTGGCGGCCACGACTTTGCCATTGCGCTCGGACTGGGTGATGGCAATCATGCCTTTGGTACCGCGGCCATGGCGGGTGTACTCGGTGATACTGGTGCGCTTGCCGTAGCCGTTCTGGGTCGCGGTCAGCACGCTTTGCAGTTCATCCTCGGCCACCAGCATGGCAATCACGCTTTGGCCTTCTTCGAGATTCATCCCCTTCACGCCACGCGATTGACGGCCATGGGCGGTGACTTCTTCTTCATTGAAGCGCACGGCTTTGCCACCGTCGCTGAACAGCATCACGTCGTGTTGACCGTCGGTGATGGCAGCGCCGATCAAGAAATCACCCTCGTCCAGATTCACCGCGATGATGCCCACCTTGCGCGGGTTGCTGAAGTCGTCCAGCGGCGTCTTTTTGACGGTGCCCATGGACGTTGCCATGAACACAAACTGGTCGGCCGGAAAGCTGCGCTTGTCACCGGTCAATGGCAGCACCACATTGATTTTTTCGCTCTCTTGCAGCGGGAACATGTTGACAATCGGACGCCCACGGGAGCCACGCGAGCCCTGCGGCACTTCCCACACCTTGAGCCAGTAGAGCCGGCCGCGGTTGCTGAAACAGAGAATGTAATCGTGCGTGTTGGCAATGAAGAGCTGATCGACCCAGTCGTCTTCCTTGGTGGCGGTGGCCTGTTTGCCGCGCCCGCCGCGCTTTTGCGCCCGGTACTCGCTCAGCGGCTGGCTCTTGATGTAGCCGCTGTGCGAAAGTGTGACCACCATGTCGGTGGGTGTGATCAGGTCTTCCGTGCTCAAGTCAAACGAGCTGTATTCCACCAGGCTGCGCCGCGCGCCCACCTTGGTCTGGCCAAACTCGGTCTTGATGGCGGTGAGTTCTTCCGTAATGATGGTGGAGACCCGTTCGGGTGTGGCCAGAATGTGGAGCAAGTCTTCGATCTCGCCCATGACCTCTTTGTATTCGGCGACGATTTTGTCCTGCTCCAGCCCGGTCAGGCGTTGCAAACGCATCTGCAGGATTTCCTGCGCCTGGACCTCTGACAGGCGGTACAGGCCGTCGCTGCCCATGCCGAACATCTTTTCCAGGCCGTCGGGGCGGTAGTCGTCGGCGTTGATCGTGCCGCCGTCAAGCCGGGTGCGGGTGAGCATTTCGCGCACCAGTTTGCTGTCCCAAGGCTTGGCCATCAGTTCGACCTTGGCCACCGGGGGCGTGGGGGCGTTGCGGATGATGGCAATAAATTCGTCGATGTTGGCCAGCGCCACCGCCAGGCCTTCGAGCACATGGCCGCGCTCGCGCGCCTTGCGCAGATTGAACACCGTGCGGCGGGTCACGACTTCACGGCGGTGCTGCAAAAACACTTTGATCAGGTCTTTGAGGTTGCACAACTTGGGTTGGCCGTCGATCAGCGCCACCATGTTCATGCCAAACGTGTCCTGCAACTGCGTTTGCTTGTACAGATTGTTAAGCACCACCTCGGGTACTTCACCGCGCTTGAGTTCGATCACCAGGCGCATGCCGGACTTGTCA
>JANYHL010000103.1 GCA_025359085.1 Gammaproteobacteria bacterium | reverse complement strand
TCATGGCCGGGCTTGATGCATCTACAAAAAATGCTTTATCTTTGCAAATATCGCATCTACAATAAATAAAAATGAAAACCAAGCTGATCTGGGATGACGCCAAGCGCATCGCGAACCTTGCCAAGCATGGTCTGGACTTTGCGGATGCTGGCGAAGTTCTGGCGTCGTGCTATCGACTGGATTTCGTCCTGCAAGCACATTAGAACGTGAGGTTTACGATGCCTGGCTCGAAAACGAATGCAATGACCCGCAGTGAAGCATTGGCCGCTGTGCGGGCCCTGCCGCCGTCCAAAGACTTTGTCTGGAACGGTGTCGATGAAGATGACCGTCCAGCAACTGTGGAAGAGTTGCAAGCGGGTGTGGCGGCTTACCGCAAGCGGGGGCGGCCAGTCAGCAGCGTGACCAAGGAGCAAGTAGCGATTCGCTTTGACCGTGACGTACTGAGCGCCTTTCGCGCCGCCGGCCCAGGCTGGCAAACACGGATGAATGAAGCTTTGCGCGAATGGCTGCGCACGCATTCGGCGGTGTAAGTGCAGGCCCGACACTTGCGACGGTATGAACGGACAAAAAAGCGGTGAATAACGGCTCAATGAGCGTCGATTCGTTGGATAGACTGGATTCGTGAGCCGAAAGTTAGCCAAGGATTTATCCTATTCGGCACCTGACTTACTGGCTAAGTGCTTGATTTAAAAGAAATTTAAATAGGATAAATGGCTAACGGGAAGAAAATTTATCCAACTGACAAAAACACGCCGAATAGCGGTCGGCATGACGGATGCCTGGCGCACGCAGATTTTTTCATTGGGCGCGAGTTTTGGACTGAAACCGGGCGCTGCATCGAAGACGATAAGAACTACAATTAGCTCTTAATTTGGAGCTAATTTATGGAAGCAGTCTATTCCGATGTCACGATCAGCATGTCCGAATTCAAAAAGAATCCGGCTGCGGTGTTGCGCGATGCCAAAAGCAAACCTGTAGCGGTGTTGAACCACAACAAGGCCGCGTTCTACATGATTGAGCCGGCCCTCTTTGAAGCTCTGCTCGAAGAGTTGTCAGATCAAGAACTGCACCGCACCGTGCTGTCTCGCATGGGTGAGCGCGCGCGCGCCATTGAAGTTGACATCGATGCCATCTGAGAAGATTGCCCAACATAAGTACCGGTTGCAGTTTGTTCCAAGCGCGTGGGCCGAATGGCAGGCGCTGGATGGGTCTGTCAAAGAGACGCTGCGAAAACTACTGAAGAAGCGCCTGGACAACCCGCATGTGCCAGGTGGTGAGTTGCATGGTGCCCTGGCCGGTCACTACAAAATTAAACTCCGCAAGCAAGGCTATCGTTTGGTTTATGGGGTTCAGGACGACATTCTTATGGTGATGGTGATGGCGGTCGATAAGCGAGAGGACAGCGCCGTGTATCAGTCCGCCATGGCACGCATTTCTGAGTTGATTTCCGAACTTGCGAAAGTCACACCAAAACGCCATTGATACCTGTAGTGCGGCAAATCATCCCAGTAAATGTGGGCGACCATGATGCTGTCTATTGATCTGGTGAGTTTGGTGAGTTTGGTGGCAATTTTTTAACGGGAAACTTGATGTCTCAATTGTCAGTTCGTGAAGTCACCGCCAGTTATGGCGAGTTGGTGCTGGTGGAGCAGGCGGCGATGGATTTGTTGGCCGGGCTGGGCTGGACGGTCAAGAATTTGTACGGCGAAACCTTTGGCGACTCTGGCACCGAGGGCCGCGTGAGTGAGCATCAGGTCATCCTGCCGCGCCGTCTGCGCGCCGCACTCGAATCGCTCAACCCCGGCCTGCCTGCGGACGCCTATGCGCAGGCGGTGGAGCAGCTCACGCAAGACCGTTCCAAGCAGATTGCCGTCAATGCGAATCGCGAGCTGTACCGGCTGCTGAAAGACGGCGTCAAGGTCAAGGTGGCGGACGAGGCGGGCGCGCACCGCATCGAGACGCTGCGCGTGATCGACTGGGCCACGCCCGGCAATAACGACTTCTTGCTGACCTCGCAAATGTGGGTGGCGGGCGATATGTACCGCCGCCGTTGCGACTTGGTGGCTTTTGTGAACGGCCTGCCGCTGGTGTTCATCGAACTCAAGAAACCCAGCGTGCCTTTGAGGAGCGCTTATGACGCCAACCTGCGGGACTACAAGGGCCAGTCGGTGCCGCAGTTGTTTCACCCCAATGCCTTCATCCTGTTGTCCAACGGCTCGGACACGCGGGTGGGCACTTTGAGCAGCGCGTGGGAACACTTTTTTGACTGGAAGCGGGTGGATGACGAAGATGAGGTGGTCAGCAAAGGCAGCAAGGTGTCGCTGGAGCGGGCTTTGCGCGGCTTGCTGGAGCCGACGCGGCTGCTGGACTATGTGGAAAACTTCACGTTGTTTGAAGAGGGTAAGGGCGGGCTGATCAAGAAGACGGCCAAGAACCACCAGTTTCTGGGCGTGAACAAGTCGATTGCCCGGCTGGTGGAATTGCGCGCCAGCCAGCAGGCCAGTGGCCAGATGGACGCCAAGCGCTTGGGCGTGTTCTGGCACACGCAGGGTTCGGGCAAGAGTTTGTCGATGGTGTTCTTCACGCAAAAGGTGTTGCGCAGGGTGCTGGGCAGTTGCACTTTTGTGATCGTGACCGACCGCGAAGAGTTGGACGACCAGATCAGCAAGACCTTCAAGGCCACTGGCGCCACGGCGCGCGAGGATGTGCGGGCTACCAGTGGGGCGCATTTGCGCGAGTTGCTGGGGGGCAATGAGCGCTACATTTTCACGCTGATTCAAAAGTTCAGGAACGAGCCGGGCCAGCCCTACCCGCAGTTGTCGGATCGCTCGGACGTGATCGTGATCACCGACGAGGCGCACCGCAGCCAGTACGACATTTTTGCGCTGAACATGCGCAACGCGCTGCCCAATGCGGGCTTCATTGGCTTCACCGGTACGCCGTTGATCAAGGGCGATGACGAACGCACGCGCGAGGTGTTTGGCGACTATGTGAGCGTGTATGACTTTGCCCGCTCGATTGAAGACGGCGCCACGGTGCCGCTGTATTACGAGAACCGCATCCCCGAGGTGCAGCTCACCAATGACGATCTGAATCAGGATCTGGAAAGCCTGCTGGAAGCCGCCGAGCTGGACGAAGACCAGGAGAAAAAGCTGGAGCGCGAGTTTGGCCGCGAGTACCACATCATCACGCGCGAAGACCGGCTGGACGCCATCGCCAGGGACTTGGTAACGCATTTCACCGGGCGCGGTTACCGGGGCAAAGCCATGATGGTGTGCATCGACAAGGCCACGGCGGTGCGCATGTATGACAAGGTGCAAACGCACTGGCAGGCTGAAATGGCGCGGCTCAAATCGGCACTGGTACCCGCCCAGGGCGACGCCCGCGAGGCGCTCATTGCCCGCATTCACCTGATGGAAACCACGGACATGGCGGTGGTGGTGTCGCAAGGGCAAAACGAAGTGGAAGACCTGGCCAACAAGGGCTTGGACATCGTGCCGCACCGTCAGCGCATGCTCAAGGAAAACCTGGCCGAACAGTTCAAGGCCGCCGATGCGCCGCTGCGGCTGGTGTTTGTCTGCGCCATGTGGATCACCGGTTTTGACGTGCCGACCTGCTCGACCATCTACCTCGATAAACCGATGCGGGCGCACACGCTGATGCAGACCATTGCGCGGGCTAACCGCGTGGCGCCGGGCAAGGAATCCGGCCTGATCGTGGACTATGTGGGCATCTTTCGCGCCTTGCAGAACGCGCTGGCCATTTATGCCCAGCCGGGGGCGAATGGTGGCGAAGCGGGCGCGCCTATTCTGGACAAGACCGAACTGGTGGCGGCGCTGCGGCTGGCGCTGGATGAGGCGGACAGTTTTGCGCACGCACGCGGGGTAGCTTTGGCCGTTATTGCAGCGGCGCAGGGTTTCGAGCGCATTGGGCTGATTGACGATGCAGTGGAGGCGTTCTTGGGCAGCGAGGCCGACAAGAAGCGTTACCTGCAACTGGCCAGCCGGGTGGCCCGACTGTTCAAGGCCATCCTGCCCGACCCGATGGCCAATGAGTTGGCGCCTTTGTCGGTGCTGGTGGCGTATCTGGCGGCCAAGATCAAGGCAGAGACGGAGCAGCCCGACATTACCGCCTTGATGGGCGATGTGGAAGACCTGCTGAACGACTCGATTGCCACCGAGGGCTACCGCATTGGGCCCGCCAGCCGCCCCGAGTCGTTGATCAATCTCTCTGAAATCGACTTTGAAGCGCTGCAAGCCAAGTTCGCCCAGGGCCACAAACGCACCGAGGCGGAAAAGCTCAAGCGCCTGATTGAGGGCAAGCTGGCGGCCATGCTGAAGCTGAACGCCGCGCGGGTGGACCTGGCAGAGAAATTCCAGCAGCTGATTGACGCCTACAACGCGGGCAGCCAAAACATTGAAGACCTGTTTGCCGAGCTGAAGAAATTTGTGCAGGTGCTCTCAAAGGAAGATCAACGCGGCATCGCCGAGGGTTTGAGTGAGGAGGAACTGGCGCTGTTCGACATTTTGACCAAACCGGAGCCGGTGCTGACCAAAGCGGAACTGGCCGACGTCAAGAAGGTCTGTCGCGAGTTACTGGAGACGCTCCGGCGCGAAAAGCTGGTTTTTGACTGGCGTGAAAAGCAGCAAACCAAGGCGGCGGTGATGCAAACCCTGAAGCTGGAAATGCGGCGCCTGCCGATTCAATACACCAAGGACATCCGCGACGAAAAATTTGCCCGGGCCTACGCCCATGTGTATGACCACTACTACGGGGCGGGGTTGAGTGCGTATGCTGGGGTGGTGTGAATAAAGGCCCAACCAGCAGTCTGATGTGAAAAGTGGGCTGGCCATTGTTGGCAGCTTGGCATGGGCTGCCATCCGTCATTTTGGCGACCAGCCGTTGGCCAATCAGCAAGTACCATGCTCATAAATCAACCGGCCCGCTTTGGCCCCCGACGGAGAAAGTTATGTTCAGTCATGTGATGTTCGGCGTGAATGACCTTGAGGTCTCGAAGAAGTTTTACGACGCGCTGCTTGGCACGCTGGGAATCGCCCCAGGGGTTGCCAACAAGAACCGTTATTTCTACCGCAGCCCTACAGGCACGTTCGGCATTACCACGCCCATCAATGGCGAGCCCGCTACGCACGGTAATGGCAGCACCATCGGGTTTACGGTCGAGTCCCCTGAGCAAGCTGACGCCTTCCATGCGGCGGGCGTGGCCAACGGCGGCACCACATGCGAAGAGCCACCGGGGTTTCGCGACGGCTCGGTGGGCAAGCTTTACCTGGCGTATCTGCGCGACCCCGACGGCAACAAGCTCTGCGCGCTACACCGCCCCGCCAAATAGAGCAGGCATCGGATGTGAAGTTGGCATAGTCGGCAAGGGCAGCATAGCCCCGGGGGCGGGGGTAAGTCGTCAAGCTGCTTCATCGAATGGTTGCATCGCCTGCCACAGCAGCGACACCGGTGCCGCGTGCAGTCTTCCGTCAAACGGGGTGATGCGGTCATGGTCGTGCAGCACCAGGCCCTGCACAAATTTGTCACCCACGGCCTCTTGCAGTTTGCGCAGGCCGCGCAGGTCGTGCGCGCGCACGGTAGCCGATGCCTTGACCTCAATGCCTATGACGCGCCCGCGCCGGTCTTCCAGCACCAGGTCGACCTCGTCTTGCTCCTTGGTTCGAAAGTGGGAGATGCGCAGCCGCTTGTCGGACCAGGTGGTGAGCTTGATGACTTCGGACACGACGAAGTTCTCCAACAGCGGGCCATAGGCGGTGCGGTCTTTTTGCAGTTGGGCGGCGGTAACGCCCTGCAGCGCGGCCAGCAAGCCGGTGTCCAAAAAATGAAGCTTGGGCGTTTTCGTGAGGCGACTCACAAAGTTGCTGGACCAGGGCGGCAGCTGCCGCGTCAGAAACAAGCGCTCCAGAATGCCCACATATTTCTGCGCCGTGGGCGTGGTCAGCCCGAGGGCCGCGCCATAGCTGCTGTGGTTGACCAGCTGCCCGGCGTGAGCGGCCAGCACGTCGAGCAGGCGCGGCATGCGGTCCAGCTGGTCGATGTTGGCGATGTCGCGCACATCCCGGTCCAGAATGAGCGCCACATAGTCTTGCAGCCAGGCCTGGCGGCGGCTGAGACTGGTGCGGCGCAGCGCTTCGGGGTAGCCGCCCTTGAGCACGCGATCCATCAAATCGTCTCCCACCAAAGGACTGACCACGGCGGGCAAACCGGCGCCGTCAAACAGACGGTCCAACAGGTCGCCCTGGGTTCCCGCCAGCTCGGCCTGGGCGAATGGCAGCAGGGTGATGACTTCGAGCCTGCCCGCCAATGAGTCGGCCACGATGGGCATGGCCATCAGGTTGGTGGAGCCGGTCAACAGGAAGCGACCCGGGGTTTGGTCTTTGTCCACACTTTCCTTGATGGCCAGCAACAGGTCTGGTGCGCGCTGCACTTCGTCGATGACGGCTTGATTCAAGCCACGCACGAACCCAGCGGGGTCTGACCGTGCAGCCGCCAGAGTAGCAGGGTCGTCCAGGGTGAGGTAGGGGCGGTCCCGGGTCGCATAGAGCCGAGCCAATGTGGTCTTGCCCGCCTGCCGCGGCCCAACCACCAGCACCACGCGCGTGTCTTGCAAGGCGGTTGTGATCTTGCCCTGAACATGGCGGGCGATGACGGCACTGGCTGGGGGTGGGAGGTCAGTAGTCATGGCTTGGGATCTAGGGTTGAAGGTGATTGACGAATTAGAACTTAAATTCCGACTAATCTAAAGTGATACGTTGTCTAATTTAAATAGACAAGCAGCATTCGAACGCAATAACCGCGCCTTGATGGCGCTTATGGCGAGGCCGGCGATGGTGGTGCGGGGGATTTTGGTGCAATCCTGATTTGATAGCGGCTTGCGCAGGTAAGACGGGGCTGGAGGCCCCCGTGACTCACTTCAGCGCCAACGATCTCAAGACCAAAGGTATTTCCGCCATCGAGTTCGCGCTCAGCACGGCGCCCGAGGCCGTTGTTTCGGTGCGGGGCAAAGACAGGTTTGTGGTGATGGACATGGCGCATTACCACTACCTGCGCGAATGTGAGCTGGATGCTGCGCTGGCCGAAACTCGCGCCGGCCTGGCCGCTGGCCGCACGGTGCAGGAGTCGCCCGAGGCCCACTTGGCGCGGCTGGACGCGCTGTGAGCGCGCCGCCAATGCCGTTTGCCCTGTTTTTTACCGAACAGTACAACCACCGGGCCGCCAAGTTTTTGAAGCAGCACCCGGCGTTGCGCAGCACCTACCTCAAGACGCTCCAGTTGCTGGCGGCGAACCCCGCGCAACCTTCGCTGCGTTTGCAATCCTTGCCTGACAAGTCCGGCCGCCTGCATTCGGTGTCGATCAACTTGTCGTACCGCATCACGCTGGAGCTGTTGATTCAAGATCAGCAGATCATCCCGGTGAATGTGGGCGACCATGACGCGGTTGATTGATTGGCTTAAGCTACTGGTGCTTGGACGCCAGATTATCCTTAATTGATAGCTGCTCATGCAGGTAGTACGAGGGTTAGAGCTTGATTTGGCTTAAATTGTTTAATCTTCAGATCGGCTCTGGTGAGCCGTATGACTGCCGTTTGGTCGTCGGTGGCGCATCGCTTGGGGCTGGCCGATGCTCCCACCCGTGACCGCCATGTGGACGGCTTGGTGGCGGTGATACAGGACGCCACCAGCGGCCACCAAGCGGTGCTGGACAGTGACCGTTTGTGTCGCTGGCAGTCCGCCCTGTTTCCGGGCGGCACGTCGGGTCTGCGTCGTATTGCCGTCGGGCGTTATCGCGACCACAGCGACACTATGCAAATCGAGAGCGGACATATGGGGGGGGGGCGCCACCCGCTATGCCGTCAACGTCGAGGGCTGGAGTCAACCCGTCGCGAGATGAATTACCACAATCGCGAGCCGCTAATTGCTCCATATTTGATAGCTATTATGGCAAGATCCACGGGGGCTACCGGCCTGTTAGACATCAAACCCGCGGCAAATACGTGTTCAGCAGCTCCTGCACCGCATCCGCCTGCAGCACATCCCTACGGCGCTTGAGGGCTTCGCGGTCGGGCTGGTTGGCCATCCAGCGCTTGAACGCGACAAAGGTGGCCGGGTGCACTGTGTTCATGCGCGCCATGGTGCCGTTGGTGGCCACGATCACGGCAGAAAAGCCGGGCGAATCCAGCAACACATTGGCGCGGCGCGCCTGAACCACCCAAAAATCATCGTCCTCGTCGCTGAGCTTGAGGGGGTGCGGGTCGTCGCCCGCACGCTCGCGGCGGATGATGTCCACTTCAAAGCCGTCTTTGTTGACGGCGGTGTATTTTTGGCTTTTGCGGATGCGGAATGTGTTGTCAACCTTCTTCAACACGCCCAGCATGGAACTGTCTACCCGTGCCAACTGGGTCGAGAAGAGGATGCGTTTTCGGGTGTCCCACAGCAGGTCTATGTCTCGCGTGGCCAGCGTATGCGAGTCCAGTCGCACTCCGGCGGTGGCTTCAAAAGCGTAGAGCGCGTGGGTGCCGACCACCCGAAAATGCGGGCTGAGCTGGGTGCTGACCAGGCGGCTGAGCAGCGCCACCACCAATGGGTCCACCCGGCCCACGCGCAGAGCGCGGTTCAGGCGCTGGTGTTGCTCCAGCGCGGCTTTGAGACCGGACACGCGGTCTGCGCTCTCAAGCTTGCGCTGGGTGAAGCGCTCGTACATGGCTTCGGTGTCAGATGTGCGGGCTCCAAGGCTGGTCTCGGCCCCGGCGGGTGTGGTGCGCACCAGGTATTTGGACTCGGGCGCAGACGCGGGCCCCGCATGCCAGTACATGCCGCCGCGCACTTGGGCAGCTTCCTCTTGGGCCTCTTCCAAAGCCTCGAAGGTGGAGACAGCATCGATGTACTGACGGGCGACGGTGGCACTTGTTTCTAGCATTTCGGCATATTAATACAATTTCAATTTTTATACCGTAAAGTGTTTTATAACATAAGCTTGCCTACTTCTAAACTGCCAAATTTAGCACGCTGTTAAGCTGGCATAACCAGCAAGTGAAGCAGAGTCTCGGGGGAGGGGGTACGTCGTCAAACTGAGCCCTCGAATGGTTGAGTCGGGGATGTGCCAGCCAGACGTGTCATGACACGTCGCCAGGGAACGCATGGCGGGTTGCGGGAGCCCGGCTTCCCACCGCGATGGCAAGCGCGAGGACGATCAGGGCCACCGCGACAATAAACGTGATCTGCATGCCGGTGGCAACGGCCTCGGGCGGCGCCCTGGTGATGTCGGTTGTCATGGAGGCGAACGCGAACACCGCGCCCATGGCGGAGGCACCGGTCAGGAGCCCGAGGTTGCGCGACAAGGTGAGCAGGCCGGCGATGACGCCGCGCTGGTCTGCCGGGATATCGGTCATGACGGCGGTGTTATTGGCGCTCTGGAACAGTTGGTAACCGGGGGTCAGGACGGCGATGGCCGCAATGTAGCCCGCCATGCCGAACAGCGCCGGCAGCACCGACAGCGCTATTGAACCCGCCGCGATGGTGATGAGTCCAACAATGCTCACGCGGGGCGCGCCCCAGCGGTCGACGATGCGCCCCGATGGGACCCCGCTCAAGGCCGAGATGACGGGGCCAATGGACAAGACGAGGCCCACCAGCGCCGCGCTGAGTCCGAGCGCACGGGAGAGGTAAAACGGCCCGACCACCAGCGTCGCCATCATCACGGTGGCGATGAGCAGGTTCGTGGCGAGGCTCGCACGCAACCCAGGCGCGCGGAACATCGCCAATCGGATCAAAGGGGAGGCGGCTTTGGACTCGACGCGCACGAATAGGCCAACGCCGAAGGCAGCCGCCGAGAGCAGCGCCAGGTTGAGCGCACCAAAGCTGCCGCGCCCCATCGTCATGGCAAGGGCATAGGCCGCAAGCGTCAGGGCCAGCAACAGCGTGCCGGAAAGGTCGAAGCGGGCACGGCCCGCCTTAGGCCCCTGGCGGTCGTGGGGCAGGTAGCGGTAGGCGAGAACAAAGGTCAGGACGCCCAACGGCACGTTGACCAAGAAGAGGGCCCGCCAGCCGATCCCGGCGATCAGCACGCCACCCAGCGAGGGGCCAAGCGCGGTGCCAACGGCGGACATGGTGCCGAGCAAGCCCATGGCGCTGCCAGCCTTGGCCTTTGGAACCGTCTCACCGACAAAGGCCATCGTCAGGGCCATCATGATGGCCGCTCCCAGGCCCTGCAGCGCCCGTGCGGCAATCAGCAGCCAGAGTGTGGGCGCCACGCCGCACAGAATCGAGGCCACCGTGAACACGAAAATACCGGCCAGCAGCAGGCGGCGGCGGCCCATGAGGTCACCCAGCCGCCCAACGCTGACGATCAGGGTGGTGATGGACAGGAGATACGCGAGGACGATCCATTGGACCTGCTGGAAGGTGGCGTTGAACGCCTGCGCCAAGGTCGGCAAGCCGACATTGGCGATGCTGGTGCCCAGCGAGGACAACAGCATGGAGAGCGACAAGCTGGCGAGCGCCCAGCGAACCGACGAGGGCAGTTGCGCACTTGCCGCGCTTGCAGCGACGGCCTCAATTCGATTGGCAATGATTGTTTTCACCACGTACTCCTTGTTCTGAAAACTCCTGAAATGGAGCTCAGGGCCAAGCGTAGTTCTTTGCCTGACGTGGCGGAAGGCGCAGCGTTTGCACTTTATTCATGCGTTTGACGCCATGTCACGGTCCAACTGCGTTATGGTTCAGGCATGACCACACCCGACCTGAACTTGCTCGTCACCCTGGATGTGTTGCTTGCCGAAGGCAACGTGTCACGCGCCGCCCAGCGCTTGCGGCTGAGCCCGTCGGCGATGAGTCGCTCGCTGGCGCGACTGCGCGAGACCACGGGTGACCCGCTGTTGGTCCGGGCCGGACGTGGTCTGGTTCCCACCCCCCGCGCGATTCAACTCCGCGCGCAGGTCAGCCAGCTGGTGCAGGACGCCAAAGCGGTGCTGCGTCCCGCCGAAAAACTCGACCTCCAGCGGCTGGTGCGAACGTTCACCCTGCGGATCCGGGACGGCTTTGTGGAAAACTTCGGACCCGACCTCATTGCGCGCATCAGCGCAGAAGCGCCCGGCGTGCGGCTGCGCTTTGTGCAGAAATTGGACAAGGACAGCGCGCCGCTGCGCGACGCAAGCGTCGATCTGGACACGGGCGTGATCGGTGACACGACGGGGCCGGAGGTGCGCACGCGGGCTTTGTTCCAGGACCGTTTTATAGGCGTCGTGCGCATGGGGCACGCGCTGAGCCAGGGCGAGATCACGCCCGCCCGTTATGCGGCGGGCAAACACATCCTGGTCTCGCGGCGGGGCCTGGACAAGGGCCCGAAGGATGAGGCCTTGAATGCTTTGGGGTTGACAAGGGAGATTGTCACTATCGTCGGTGGCTTTGCGGGTGCACTGGCGTTTGCCCGGGCCAGCGACCTGGTTGCCACGGTGCCCGAACGGCACACCGGGAACCTGCGCGTCGGCATGTTCAGTTTTCCCCTTCCGGTGCCCACACCAGCGTTCACGGTTTCCATGCTCTGGCACCCGCGAATGGATGCCGATACCGCACACCGCTGGCTGCGCGGCTGCCTTCTCGACGTGTGCGCCGGGCCAGTCTCTGGTGCATAGGCACACGCTCAAAGCGGCGGCTGGCTGGCGAAAGGACAGTAGATTCCACCTGCAGGCGGGTCGGACGGTACAGACATGGATGGCAACGTGGACACTGCCGATGGTCTACGCCACCTTTCTTGTACGCCGTACACAATTGAATCCGCGCCTTGGCGCGAACGCACCAAGCAAGGCGCTGCCGCACTTCAACCAACCAGGAAGGAGAACCCACCATGTCGACCAACACCGTACAGCTTCATCGCGTCATTCGCGCCCAACCGGAGCGCCTCTACCGGGCATTCCTGGAGGCCGATGCCATCGCCAAGTGGCTGCCGCCCTATGGTTTCACCTGCAAGGTACACCACATGGAAGCCAAGGTGGGCGGCACTTTCAAGATGTCGTTCACCAATTTCGGCAGCGGCAACAGCCACAGCTTTGGGGGTGAATACCTGGAGCTGGTGCCCGCGGCCAAAATTTGCTACACCGACAAGTTCGACGACCCCAACCTGCCCGGCACCATGAAGACCACCGTCACCTTCAAGCCAGTGTCCTGCGGCACCGACATGAACGTCGTGCAAGAGGCAATACCCGAGGCCATTCCGGTGGAGATGTGTTACCTGGGCTGGCAAGAGTCCCTGGCCCAACTGGCCATGCTGGTCGAGCCACAAATTCCGGATTAGACGAGGAGAACCCCATGACACTTGAACCTTATCTTTTTTTTAACGGCCGCTGCGAAGAAGCCATCGCCTTCTACCAGGAAGCCATTGGCGCCGAAGTGACTTCGCAGATGCGCATGAACGAAGCCCCCGATCCGCCACCGCCCGGTGCTGTTCCCCCGGGGTTTGAAAACAAGATCATGCACGCCAACCTGCGCATCGGCGCGATGAACCTGATGGTGTCCGACGGCAACAGCGAGGTGCCGCCCCGCTTCACCGGCTTCACCCTGAGCCTGGGCGTGGCCGATACCGCGCAAGCCGAGCGAAGCTTCAACGCGCTGGCGCAAGGCGGCAAAGTGCTGATGCCGCTGGGCAAGACCTTCTGGTCGCCTTGCTTTGGCATGCTGGAAGACCGCTTTGGCGTGGGCTGGATGGTGATCGTGCCTTCAGCCGAGATGTCTTGAGCCATGAGCTAAACGACAAGCTGCCAAGGAAGCTGCGACTGCGGCCAGATCAAAGCGACATTCAAGCGCAGTTTTTTTGAAGCCTGGACCAGCCGCGCTCCTGCTTTAGGCACGATTGCTACTTATTTAATAGCTTTTCCCGTAGACCAGACGCTGGCTAGAGGCCGATTTGGCCTATGAAACAAGTCGGCCCAGCATCCCGAGCGGCTGCAGCTCTACTCGCTGCCCACGCCCAACGGCGACCCGATGTCGCTGAAATTTCTCTCGCTCAAGCGCAAGCACAAGATTCCGGCCCGCCTCGACCCCCACGGGCCGGGGGAAGACGCCGCTGTTTCTCCCGCAGGATGGGGCGCCGCGCAGGTTAGCTGTTTATGATTCCTTCCTTTACGTCTGCCAGGAATTTTGTATGCCCCCGACTTCTGCACTTTCAACCTTCATGGCCGGCGTCCGCGATACCGTTCCCATGCTGGTGGGGGCCGCGCCCTTTGGCATGATTTTTGGTGCCCTGGTGGGCGCCACCGCGCTGGCGCCGTGGCAAGGACAGCTGATGTCGCTCGGTGTGTTTGCCGGCTCCAGCCAGTTCATCGCCCTCGGGCTCATGGCCGGGCTGGCCGGAACACTGGTGATCTGGTTTGCCACCTTCATCGTGAACCTGCGCCATATGCTGTACGCGGCGGCGTTGTTGCCGCATGTGCGCCACCTGCCGCAGCGCTGGCGCTGGCTGCTGGGTTTTTTGTTGACCGATGAAACCTTTGCGGTGGTCGACAGCTACTACCGCCAGCAGCCCCAGGCACCCCTGGGGCATTGGTACTTTTTGGGCTCCGGTTTGTCGATGTATGCGAACTGGCAGTGCTGGACCCTGATCGGGCTGGTGTTTGGTTCGGTGTTCCCGCAATTGCAGACGCTCGGTCTGGACTTTGCGATGGTGGTGACCTTTATTTCGATCGTGGTGCCGCAATTGCTGCGCTTGCCCCACTTGGCGGCGGCCCTGGCGGCGGGCAGCGTGGCCTACGGGCTGAAAGACCTGCCGTTCAAGCTGGGCCTGTTGGCCGCCATTGTGGTCGGCGTGGCCATCGGCATGCTGTTGACCCAATGGCGCCGGCCCAAGACAACGCTCGGGCGCCCGGCATGAGCGCCACTGTCACGATCCTGGGCATGGCCTTGATCACGTTTGTGATCAAGGCGCTGGTCTTCATTCTGGGCGACCGGGTGGGGTTTTCGCCGACCCTGAGGCTGGCGCTGGGCTTTGTGCCGGTGACGGTGCTGACCGCGATCATTGTGCCCATGGTGCTGGCGCCGCATGGCCAGGGCCTGGAGTTGAGCTGGCACAACCCGCAACTGGCGGCCGCCCTGTTTTCTGTGCTGCTGTGCGCTGTGACGCGGCACCAGCTGCTGACCATCCTGAGCGGGCTGCTGGTGTTTTTTGGCTGGCAATATTTTGTGGGCTGAGGTTTGAGAATTGCGGTTAAGTCCTGATTTAATAGCTGATCAACAAGGTAGGACGCGGGCTACAGCCTGTTTTTTCTTTAAACGTCGGGTCTTTTCCGCAGACCTCGCAGGGACTTGGGCCGGGGCGACCGAGGGGCGACAATCTACCCTCACGAGGCGACCCGTCCCTCCCTTCATTAAGAGCGCACCATGACCCAAGACGACTTGAATCCACACCCTGAATTGAAAAAACCGGCGCTTTGCGATGCCTGCGCCGGCATCCAGCGCAACTGGCGGCGTGCGCCCGGCCATGCCGAACTGGTGCAAGGCACGAACCGCAAAGAGCAGCGCAACCACGGCCAGGTCACCCTCACCCAGTACGTCTGCGACCGCTGCGGCACCGCGTGGGAGTATGAGAACGACAAGGTCAACCTGCATGCGGGTTGGTCGGTGCTGGGGCCCGCCGGGGGCAAGTGAAATTGCAGCGCCGCGCTCTGCTGTCTGTGCTGGCCTTCCTCGGCCTGACGCTGCCGTGGCTGAATCCGTTTTCCCCCGGGCCGACGTCCAATGTCATCCCCTGGCTGATCGCGCTGGTGGGCTTCGCCTGCCTGCTGCCGTGGGCGGCGCGTGCCCGCCCGGCCCAAGTGGCGGCCCTGGCCGCGAGTGGCTGGCTGGGCGCCGCGCTGCTGAGTGCGCTGCTCGGTTTGCTGCAATATTTTGGCGTGGCGGGCGCCTTGGCCCCCTGGGTCAACCAGACCGGCCTGGGTGAGGCGTTTGCCAACCTGCGCCAGCGCAACCAGTTTGCCACGCTGACCAACATCGGCCTGGCGGCCTTGCTGTGGTGGCAGGCGCGCGCTGCCGACACGCCCGCCCGGGCGGCGCAGCCCGGGCGGGCGGCGCCGCTGACCTGGCACAGCGGGGCGGCGCTGGTGCTGGCGCTGGGCAACGCGGCGTCCTCGTCACGCACCGGCCTGCTGCAGCTGTTGTTGTTGACGCTGCTGGCCGCGGTCTGGCGCGCGCCGGGCCGGGGCTGGCGCCAGCCGGCGCTGGGCCTGCTGCTGACCGCGCTGCTGGCGTACGCGGTCGGGGCCTTGGCCTTGCCGCTGCTGGCCGGCCTTGATCTCCAGGCCAGCGGCATGCTGGCGCGCTTGCAGCAGGGTGACCCGCCCTGCAACAGCAGGGTGACCCTGTGGGCCAATGTGCTGCACCTGATCGCCCAAAAGCCCTGGCTCGGCTGGGGTTGGGGCGAACTCGATTACGCGCACTTCATCACGCTCTACCCGGGCGCGCGCTTTTGCGACATTCTGGACAACGCGCACAACCTGCCGCTGCATCTGGCGGTGGAGCTGGGCCTGCCGCTGACGCTGGCGCTGTGCGGCAGCGGCCTGTGGCTGACGTTGCGCGCCCAACCCTGGCGCGAGCGGGACGCGACGCGGCAACTGGCGTGGGCGGTGCTGGCGCTGATCCTGCTGCACAGCCTGCTGGAGTACCCGCTGTGGTACGGGCCGTTCCAGCTGGCGTTTGGCCTGAGCCTGTGGCTGCTGGGGCGGCGCCCGCACCCGCCCGGCAGCGCCGCCTTGACTTCCCCTAAATTTAAGACTTTTAGGCCTCTAGCCCCCGTTTTGTCTACAGCAGTAGCTATATTTATAATAGCAATGGCAGCTTACGCCGCCTGGGACTATCAGCGCATCAGCCAGCTCTACCTGAGCCCCATGTTGCGCGCGCCGGCCTACCGCGAGCAGCCCTTGGCAAAGCTGCAGGGCAGCTGGCTGTTTCAGGATCAATTGCGCTTTGCCGAGCTCACCACCACCTCCTTGACGGCGGCCAATGCGGCGCACCTGCACGCCTTGGCCCTGGCCCTGCTCCACTTTTCACCGGAGCCGCGCGTGATTGAAAAGCTGATCGACAGCGCCGTGCTGCTCGGGCGCCCCGACGAGGCGCAGTTTTACCGCTTGCGTTACCAGGCCGCGTTTCCAGAGCGCCCGGCGCGCTGAAGATGGGTTGGCGCTATTTCGTCACAGACCGCTGTGCCAGCAACAGGAAGCCGCACGGCCGATCGCGCTCGTCACGCATCAGAAAGACGCGCAGCGCGATCTTGTTGGCGCCAATCATGGCATCGAAAGTCTTTGCGCCGTCAGTCAGTGCCGCTTCACACAGCACGGCGTCAGCGTCCGGCCAGCCGGACTGCTTCATCGTTTCGCGCAGGTCCCGTCCCACAACGTGGGTCGCATTCAGGCCCAACAAGCCGGTCACGGCGGGCGTCACGTAGCAAATCCGGTAGTCCAGATCGGCCGCCAGTACGGCGGTACCGCTGGCCGATCGGAGAATGGTGGCAAGTATCAGCTTTTCGTTGATCAGCGGGCTGGCGCGCGAAAGGTCACGCAACTGCCTATCGACAAATGCCTTGAAATAGTCCGCATAGTCACTTTCGAGTCCGCGCACGATCTCGTGATGGGTGAGCAAGCCGCATACGACGCCAGCGTCATCGGTCACCACCAGGCGCCGAATGTGGGTCTCCTCCATCATCTTGACGGCCTCGTGCAGCAGATCGCCTGACTTCATTGTTTTCACGGGGGCCTGCATGATCTGCCCCAACGCAAGCAGCTCCACATGCATATGGTCACCACAGAGGCGGACCACGTCGCGCTCGGTCAGGATCCCGATGGGACGCTCCAACGCATCGACGATGACAACGCAACTCTGGTGCTTCTCAATCATCAGCTCCACCGCGTTGGCAACGAGCGCCGTCTCGCCGAGCAGGCACACGTCGGTGCGCATGACGCTGTTGACGCTCTTGAAATTCATGTAGTACTCGATGCCGAAATCCCGCAGCAGATCGCCTTCACTGGCCAGACCCAGCACTCGCCCCGCTTCGTCCGTCACCGCCATGTGCCGAATGCCGCGACCCGCCATCTGGTGATAGGCCTCCAGACACGGGGTCGCCGGGCCTACCGATACCACCGGCGACTGCATCAGTTCAACACAGCCCATTGTTTTCAGGTTGCCGTTGTTGTGCACGGCGCGAACGATGTCACGCTCGGTGATGATGCCCCGAATCGCCCCGTCCTCGACCACCAATACCGAACTGACCGACTTGCTGCGCATTCGCGCCAGCACATCGATCGCGGTTTGGGTGGGTCCGACCTGGCACAGGGTGCGGGTCATGATCTCGGAAATCGGCTTTTGCTGGTTGTTCATCATGACTTTCAACACGGCACGTTTGCGCCGACTGCCGCAAATTTTAATGGGTAAGGATCAAGGAGGGCAACACCACGCGCAGGGTTGGCCCCGCTTTATGGGCCCCTCTTTAGACCTTCATCACGGTAATCTGATGACACCGCGTTGGCCAAAAATTGCCCTCATTTTCCTGTCAGTGGGACCAACGGGGGAGAAAAATCAAGCCCGGCTCAGGCGGCCACAAAACTGCCCGACTTGCCGCCGTGCTTTTCAAGGACCCGCACGTCCGTGATCGTCATACCCCGGTCAACGGCCTTGCACATATCGTAAATCGTCAGCAGGGCAATTTGTGCCGCCGTCAGGGCTTCCATCTCGACCCCGGTAGGACCAACGGTTTCAACGGTTGCGTTGCAAATGACACTATGGCTGGTGCTGTCGGTTGTGAAGTCAACCGCCACTCGGGTCAATGTCAGTGGATGGCACAAGGGAATCAACTCGCTGGTTTTTTTGGCCGCCATGATACCGGCGACACGTGCAATGCCCAACACGTCGCCTTTTTTGGCGTTGCCTGCCAAAATAATGGTCAGCGTGGTCGGATTCATCACAATGCGGCCCTGGGCAATGGCTATTCTGTGGGTGGCAGCCTTGGCGCTGACGTCCACCATATGGGCTTGCCCTTGGGCATCAAAATGAGTGAGTGCTGAGTCTGCTGTCATGCTGTTACAAAACCTTTACATCTAACCGTCATCATATGAGTATGTTGAATAACTCCTCTTTTTGGCATGGCCGCTTGAAGGCCTCTGGCATCCATCTGGCCATCAGTTTGACCCTCGCGGCCCTGGCGGCGCTGCTGGTATTTTTTATCTGGTACCCGTACCCGTACCGTGAAATTTCAGGCGGGCGAGAGCTGTTTTTAATTGTGGTTTCTGTTGATGTGGTGATGGGCCCACTGATGACCCTGGCGGTGTTTAATCTGAACAAGCCGCGCAAAGAATTGCGGCGCGACCTGGCGGTTATTGGCGCTTTTCAAATAGCCGCGCTGGCCTATGGCTTGTGGACAGTAGCCGTTGCGCGGCCGGTACATCTGGTGTTTGAGATTGACCGTTTTCGGGTTGTACATACCATTGATATTGAGCCTGTCTTGCTTAAACGCGCTGCACCTGCCTTGCAGGAATTGCCTTTGATGGGGCCAACGCTGTTGTCAATACGTGATTTCAAAGACAGCAAAGAAAATTACGATGCCACCATGGCAGCGCTGCAAGGTCTTCAATTGGGCGCTCGCCCAGACCTGTGGCAGAGTTATGAAGAAGGGAAAGACAAAATCATCGCTGTTTCCAAGCCAGTGGCGGAGCTGAAAAAGCGCTTTCCGGCCCGCGCCAGTGAGATTGACAATGTGCTCAAGGCAGCGCCCGCCAATGCACCCGTTGGCTACATCCCTCTGGTAGGTCGTAACACTTTCTGGACGGTGC
>JANYHL010000011.1 GCA_025359085.1 Gammaproteobacteria bacterium | reverse complement strand
GCCGCGTGGTGGTGATGGGCATGGGCAAAAGCGGGCACATTGGCCGCAAGGTGGCTGCTACGCTGGCGTCCACCGGAACACCGTCCATGTTTGTGCACCCAGCCGAGGCCAGCCATGGCGACCTGGGCATGATTCAGCGCGGTGATGTGGTGTTGGCCATCTCCAATAGCGGAGAAAGCGCCGAGCTGACGGCGATCTTGCCCGTGCTGAGCCGCCTAGGCGTGCCGCTGGTTGCCATCACTGGTGGCGCGCAGTCAACCCTGGCCCGGCATGCGCGTATCACGCTGGACAGCAGCGTTGCCAAGGAAGCCTGCCCATTGAATCTTGCACCCACTGCCAGCACCACCGCGCAGCTGGCCATGGGCGATGCCTTGGCGGTAGCCCTGCTGGATGCACGCGGTTTCAAGGAAAACGACTTTGCCCGCTCGCACCCGGGTGGCGCGCTGGGCCGCAAGCTGTTGACCCACGTCAGCGATGTGATGCGCAGCGGCGAAGCTGTGCCGCAAGTGCTGCCCGGCACGCCGTTTATTGAACTCATGCGCGAGATGAGTGCCAAGGGGCTTGGTGCGTCGGCAGTGGTTGACAGCGCGGGCCGGGTGCTGGGCATTTTTACGGACGGCGACTTGCGCCGCCTGGTTGAAAACGGCAACGATTTGCGCAGCCTGCAGGCGTCCGACGTCATGCATGCCCGGCCGCACACCGTGTGGGCCGGGGCACTGGCAGTAGAAGTGGTGGCACTGATGGAGCAGCACCGTATCAACAGCGTTTTGGTGGTCGACGCAGCCGGGCTGCTGTGCGGTGCAGTCAATGCCAACGATCTGATGCGCGCCAAAGTTATATGAGCATTGCATCCCACACGCCGGTGCTCAACTTCGCGCCCGAATTGCTGCTCAAGGCGCAAGGCGTGCGGGTGGCATTTTTTGATGTCGATGGCGTGTTCACCGACGGCGGCCTGTATTTTTCGGAATACCCGGCCGGCCATACGCACGCC
Source organism: Gammaproteobacteria bacterium (assembly GCA_025359085.1). Classification (GTDB taxonomy): domain Bacteria; phylum Pseudomonadota; class Gammaproteobacteria; order Burkholderiales; family Burkholderiaceae_C; genus Rhodoferax. Next base: position 2,504 of record JANYHL010000011.1, on the reverse strand, counting down.
GGTTCGCCCAACGGATTTTTGTCGTCGGGCGAAACCACTAAGCGCTTCAACACACTGGACGGCCATGGCCTGAAGCTCTTGCAGCGGGCCGGCATCACGCCCGTCATCATCACCGGCCGCGACAGTGCTGTGCTGCGGTCGCGGCTGCACGCATTGGGCATCAGCAATGCGTACTTCGGTACCGAAGAAAAACTTGCGCCCGCCGAGACGGCATTGCAGGCGCTGGGTGCTGACTGGACTTGCGCCGCTGCAATGGGCGACGACTGGCCGGACCTGCCCGTCATGCGCAGGGCAAAAATAGCTTGCGCACCTGCCAACGCACATGCCGAGGTAACCGCCCGCGCCCACCATGTGACCCGCGCTGCAGGCGGCCACGGCGCCGTGCGCGAATTTTGCGACTTGCTGCTGATTGCCAGCGGACGCTATGCCAATTTACTGGCCGCTTACCAGCAATGATGCGCACCGTTGCCGCAGCCGCCAACAGCAGCCAGAACCGGCTCGCCGTGCCCCGCAGCGCGTGGCAGAAATTGCGCAGCGGTTTTGACCGGATTGCCCTGTACCTGCCGCTCATGCTGATGGTTTCTTTGGCATTGGGCACCTATTGGCTGGTGCGCAATACGCCGGGTCTGGCGGTGCCCGATGTGGCCAAAGAGGCCCGGCATGAAGTCGACTATTTCATGCACAACTTCACCATCAAAAGCTTTGACAATGCCGGCAAACTCAAAAGCGAAATTGCTGGCACAGACGCACGGCATTTTGCCGACACCGACATTCTTGAAATTGACCAGGCCAAGATCCGCAGCATCCATCCCACCACCGGCCAGCGCACCATTGCCACGGGCCTGCGTGCCTATGCCAATGGCGATGGTTCGGAAGTGCAGCTGGCAGGCAATGCCCGGGTCATTCGGGAATCCAGCACCGACGCACAAGGCAGGGTATTGCCGCAGCTTGAGTTTCGCGGCGAATTTATTCACGCTTTTGTGAATGAAGAGCGCGTCCAGTCCCACAAGCCGGTGCTGTTGATTCGGGGCAACGACCAGTTCACCGGTGACGTGTTTGCCTACAACAAACTTGACCAGGTGGCCGTGTTGACAGGCCGGGTGCGGGGCATTTTGATGCCGAAACCCGCCACCGCTGCCATCAGGCCGCAGTAGCTTTTTTTGTCGCTCGGCTGGCCTGCGAATGCGCCAGCCCAACCCAGGATGTCTTGACTGTGTCCACCGCCCCCGCCCTTGTTGCCACGCCGGCCACCATGCATTTCGAGGCAGCGTTGCCACTTCGCAGCGGCACGTCAATCCGCGCCTACGACCTGTGCTACGAGACCTACGGCCAGCTCAATGAAGACCGCAGCAATGCCGTGCTGATTTGCCATGCGCTCAATGCGTCCCACCACGTGGCAGGCGTGTACCTGAATGCGGCTGGCAGCGTCCAACCCCAATCAGTCGGCTGGTGGGACACCATGATCGGTCCCGGAAAGCCGGTCGACACCAACCGGTTTTTTGTGATTGGCGTGAACAATCTGGGCTCCTGCTTCGGCTCGACCGGGCCGATGCAAATCCATCCTGACACCGGAAAGCGCTATGGCGCTGATTTTCCGGTGGTGACCGTGCAGGACTGGGTCAATGCACAGGCCCGGCTCCTGGATGCGCTCGGTATTGCCACTCTGGCCGCAGTAATGGGCGGGAGCCTGGGCGGCATGCAGGCGCTCAGTTGGACACTGCAATACCCTGACCGGGTACGCCATGCGGTCATGGTGGCCAGCGCGCCCAATCTGACCGCCGAAAACATTGCCTTCAACGAGGTTGCCCGGCGCGCCATCGTGACCGATTCCGACTTTCATGGGGGGCACTTTTACAGCCATGGCGTGCTGCCCAAACGCGGTCTGCGCATCGCCCGCATGCTCGGCCACATTACGTATTTGAGTGACGACGTGATGAACGAAAAATTCGGCCGACAGCTAAAAGCCCCTACGCTCCCCGCTGCGCGTGGTTTGCTGCCCCCCGACGTGGCCACCCCGCCGGTGGCCCGGCAAAGCCGGTTCCACGACGGAAACCTGCCTGCGGCCACGTCAGTGGCCACGCATGCTGACGCAAAATCAGCTGCGTCGGTGCAGCAGCGGGGCAGGGCCGACCAGGGTATGAACATGCAGCCCGGTCACCCTGGCCAGGCCTACAAATTCTCGACACAAGATGTCGAGTTTGAAATCGAGAGCTACCTGCGCTACCAGGGCGACAAGTTTGCCGAATATTTTGACGCCAACACCTACCTGCTGATTACCCGGGCGCTGGATTATTTTGACCCGGCGGGTGACTTTGGAGGCGACCTGACGCTGGCTTTGGCCGGCGCACGGGCCAAGTTTTTGCTGGTGAGCTTCACCACCGACTGGCGTTTTTCGCCCGGCCGAAGCCGCGAGATGGTCAAGGCGCTGGTGGCCAACCAGATTGATGTGAGCTATGCCGAAATTGATGCGCCGCATGGCCATGATGCATTTTTGCTTGATGACG
>JANYHL010000081.1 GCA_025359085.1 Gammaproteobacteria bacterium | reverse complement strand
TCCCGGAACTCGTGCGGCCGCTTGGTCAGCCTCAATCGTCTGTGCTGCGTCAGTTGATCTTGCTCGAGAAGATTGGCCTTGTGGTGCGCGAGGGTGCGAATGGAAATCGTCAGGCCGTGCTTCGCCCAGCCGGGCGTGCGCTGGTGAACGCCGCGCGTGAAACTGCCGATAGCATTTGTACCGAAGCTGTTGAGTCAATCGACTCCACTGTGGTTGCGACAGTTTCCGCAGCAATGGTAACGCTTGCACGCACGCCAACCTTAGCACTCTCATGAGCAACGCGATCGCGCCGATTTGTTGGGTACGTGGCCACTTGCACAGCCTGGCGGTTCATCCGTTGTGCTGTAGTGAAGTCGGCCAAACGAAATATCGGAGCGCTCCCAAAAAGCGCGCAACACAAAAACATTTAAGGACCACACGCCATGCCCAAGACTAAAGCGAACGGAATTGAAATTGAATACGATTGTTTTGGCAATAACGACGCGGAAGCTGTTCTGCTGATTTCCGGTCTGGGTACGCAGATGATTCGCTGGAGCGAAACGTTTTGCCAGATATTGGCAGAACAAGGCTATCGCGTGATTCGCTTTGACAATCGCGACGCTGGCCTTTCAACTCACTTCGATAGCGCGTCGATGCCAGATCTCGCTGCAATTGCCGACGCAGTCTCTCGCGGCGAAACCCCCAATGTGTCTTATACGCTCTTCGATATGGCGAACGACGCTGTAGGACTTCTCGATTCGTTGATGATCAAACGAGCGCACGTGGTTGGGAGATCAATGGGCGGCATGATCGCACAACTGTTGGCCAGCGAGCATGCTGAACGCGTTCTATCTCTGGTTTCCATTATGTCGAGTACTGGCAATCGTGATTTGCCGCAGGCCAGCCCTGCAGTGATGGCGGCGATGACATCGCCCGCGCCACATCCTTTGAAAGACGAGCAGGGCTATCTCGCGCATTGCGTTGCCTTTTCTCAAGTGATTGCCGGGCGAGGCTATCCGTTTGACGAATCCGCCCAACGAGATCAAGCCTTAGCCGAAGTTAAACGAGCATACAACCCAAGCGGGTTTTGGCGGCATATCGCCGCCATCGCAGCAAGTGGTGACCTGAGATCACGACTAAGGAACATAACTGTTCCAACACTGGTGTTGCACGGGGCAGAAGATCCACTCGTTTCCCCGGAGGCGGGAAAAGACACGGCGGCCCATATCAAGGGTGCCGAATTGCGGATAGTTGAGGGAATGGGCCACGATATTCCACCCTCGCTGTTTGCGTTTGTAGCCAGGGCCATCGCTGACAACGCACGACGCACATTCAATCCTGTGGAACGACCGCCAGCATCTCAAGCTTCGTAGCATCTTGCTCAGGGCCCGGAAAGCGCGCCAAGAAACAGTGCCAGTTCCCGGGCTCTTGCGCTGACAGGTGCAGGGATTTTCGCTCGGTATGTCCGATCAGGGCCGCAGGCGCCTGCATGTAGTGCGCGATGACCGTCTTCGACGGAACCCATCTGCCCAGCGTGCATATAGGGCGGCCTGAGTGTGACATTGCTTAGACCGGGTGTCTTGAAGGCGCCCTCGCGCAGGAACGCCACCAAGGCTGTCAGAGCGGCATGAACCTATTTTGGCTCCAAGGTCGCCGCCAAATTTCTGGATTGGAACGACTGCAATGGGGAAATCGCACCACCTTTGGAGGACTGTGTCCTGTCACCGATCATAAGTGGCGGCTGTTGGTCGTTGGCGGGTGCAGTGATCTTGGTAATCGACACCTCATTGCTGGAGGTCATCTACTGGGCTGAAGGTCGGGTATAGGGGGAGCATTTTGGCCAACCCTATGTCGGCTTCCGTTGCACAGCCGAAGCAGATCCGCCTCTGAAGCAGTCGCTGATTTTGTTGGTCAAATCTGTTGTGTAAGTTCAACAGACTGTTGGCATTCGATGCCAATGGCGTCCATCACCGATCGTGAAAATCAGTCCAGCAAATGAGCTGACCACACTCAAGCACCCTCGGCGCGAACGGCTTTGGTTGTTGTTGCAAGTTAAAGGCGGTGCCTGATTTATAGCAAATCAGGCTGCAGCCCCCGTGGGCATTGCGTGACCAGCTATCAAATTAATCAACGACGGGAAGCTGTTTCACGATAACGTTCGTTGTTGGGGGTGCGTGCCACTGCCATGCCAGTTCAAACCCGCTCCACCACAGGCCGCCCGGCCTGCACCGTGAAGCGCGCCAGGGTTTCAATCTTGGTGTCTTGCCGCGTCACGTCGTCGACCACGCGCAAGGTGGTGGTGAGCTGCGTCGGCGTGAACTCCACCACGCCATAGCCTTTGCGCTGTGCCTCGGCAAAAACGAAGTGCGGGTTCTCGGCCAGCCGCTCGGCTGTTTTCGCATTGCCACCAGAGCGCGAGCTGATGCTGGTGCCGCAGAATTCCACCCCCAGGCTGACACTGTTCGGGTCAGCGTAATCGGCCTTCACATGGCCGACCCAGTTTTCATGCAGATCGCCCCCCAAAATCACCGGGTTGGCCACGGCGTGTTGGCGCAAGGCATCGGTCAAGCGCGTGCGCGCCGCGGCGTAGCCGTCCCAGCCATCGTTCCAGAACGTTTGACCGGGGCCAACTTTCAAATCACGCTGGCCAAACAGCGTGGGCTGGCCCAGCACGTTCCAGCCGGATTCCTGCGCATGGGGTTTTGCAAACTCGCCGTCCAGCCAGCGCTCCTGGGCCCGACCCAGCAGGGAACGCACAGCGTCATTCCACGCCGGACAAGTGCCTGGCTTCACTTTACCCGAGCCCCGGCCCCCGCCGTTTGTGCAGGCCTGCGGGTCCTTGTACTGGCGCCCGTCGAGCAGGTAAAGCGATGCGAGCTGGCCGTAGGGCAAGCGGCTGTAGATGCGCAGCTCGGCGCCGCTCGCCAAACCGGCCAGGCCGCGCGTCAAGGCAGACGCGCGCACCGGCATGTGCTCGTACCAGGCTTGGTAAGCCGCCGCACGACGAGCCAAAAAATGACTCGGCACGGACGGGTCAGCCGCGCTACTGAAACCGGCGTGCACGCCCGCGTAATCGTTTTGCACCTCGTGGTCATCCCAGGTCAGCAGCCACGGACAGGCCGCATGCATCGCCTGCAAATCGGCTTCGCCCTTGTACAGCGCATAGCGTTGGCGATAGTCGTCCAGGGTCAACACCCAGCCACCCGTGGGCACCCGCACCTTGCTTGTCAACGCAGGGTATTCATAGATGTAGTCGCCCAGAAACAGCACCAAGTCCAGGTTTTCTTCGCGCATGTGGCGCCAAGCAGTGAAATAGCCGTCCTCCCATTTCTGGCACGACGCATAGGCCAGCCGCAACCGGACCACGACCGCATCGGGCTTGGGCACCGTGCGCGTGCGCCCCACCGGGCTGACAAAATCGCCCGCCATGAAACGGTAAAAATACCAGCGGTCAGCGTCGAGCCCCGCCACCTCGACGTGAACCGAATGCGCCAGCGCCGAACTGGCCAGGACCTGCCCGCTTTGCACCAGGCGGCTGAATTGTTCGTCGTGCGCCAGTTCCCAACGCACCGGCACCGCAGCGTGGCCCAAGTCCTCACTGAGGCCCAGCAGCGACGACTTGGCGCTGTGCAAGCGCGTCCACAGCACCACCGAATCGTGCGTCGGCGAGCCGCTCGCCACCCCCAAGGTAAACGGATTTTGGTTGAAGCGCGACTGGCTCCAGGCCGTGCGCGACAGGCTCCAGCTGGCGGCATGGGCAACAAGCAACTGGAGCAGGCGACGGCGATGGATCATGTCAGCGTATCTCATGGACTGGTTTGAACGTATTATGGCAAGCGCCTACCGCGCCGCCCTTGTCCATGAATGAGTTGAAAACCCTCGAATCCCTCGGCTTGAGCCTGCCCAGCCCACTCTACATTTTGGGTGCCCTTGTGTTTGGCATCGTGGGTTATGCGGCTTACCGCTATGGCAAGAAAGCCTCGCTGGCCATCCCCAAATGGATCGGGGTCGCACTCATGCTCTACCCCTATGCCATTTCGACGACCTGGCTTCTGTATGCCGTTGGTTCTGGCTTGTGCCTGGGCCTGTATCTGTATCGGCAGGGCTGATCTGTCAATGCGCCTGGTCCCAGTTCGCCCCCACGCCCACCTCGGCCAGCAGCGGCACCTTCAGGTGCGCCACCCCTGCCATCAGCTTGGGCACCTCATGGCGGACCCAATCGATTTCTGACTCGGGCACCTCAAACACCAGTTCGTCATGCACCTGCATGATCATCTTGGTGACGAGTTTTTGTTCATCGATCACTTGCTGCACTTTCACCATGCTGAGCTTGATCAAATCCGCCGCCGTGCCCTGCATCGGCGCGTTGATGGCGGCGCGCTCGGCACCACTGCGGCGCGGACCGTTGGGTGAGTTGATCTCGGGCAGATACAGCCGGCGGCCAAACACGGTTTCGACATAGCCTTGGCGCTTGGCGAGCGCCCGGGTGTGTTCCATGTAATTTTTGACTCCCGGGTAGCGCTCAAAGTAGCGCTCGATGTAGTTCTTGGCGGCGCTGTTGTCGATGCTCAAAGCTCTCGCCAGGCCATAGGCACTCATGCCGTAAATCAGTCCAAAGTTGATGACCTTGGCGTAGCGGCGCTGCTCGCTGGTGACCTGGGCCGTATCGACGCCAAAAATCTCGGCGGCGGTGGCACGGTGCACATCCATGCCGTCACGAAAAGCCAGCAGCAGCGCCGCGTCGCCACTGATGTGCGCCATGATGCGCAGCTCGATCTGGCTGTAGTCGGCACTGGCAATCACACAACCCGCAGGCGCGACAAAGGCCTCGCGCACACGCCGCCCCTCGGGCGTGCGCACGGGAATGTTTTGCAAATTGGGGTCATTGCTGCTCAAGCGCCCGGTCACCGCCACCGCTTGCGCGTAGTGGGTGTGAACGCGGCCGGTGCGCGGGTGGGCGAGTTGCGCCAGCTTGTCGGTGTAGGTGCCTTTGAGTTTGGCGAGTCCCCGGTGCTCCAGAATTTTGGCCGGTAACGGGTAGTCTTCGGCCAGTTTTTGCAGCACTTCATCGTCGGTGCTGGGCGTGCCGGTGGGGGTTTTTTTGACGATCGGCAGGCCCAGCGTGACGAAGAATATTTCGCCGATTTGCTTCGGACTGCTTAAATTGAAAGGCTGGCCGGCCAACTCATGCGCTTCTTTTTCAAGCTGCAAAATGCGCTGGCCCAGCTCGTGGCTTTGCGCTGCCAGCGTGGGCGCGTCAATCAGCACGCCGTTGCGTTCAATCCGGTACAAGGCCTCGCTGCTGGCGATTTCCAGTTCATAGATGAAGCCCAATTTGTCATCGGCCTGCAGCCGAGGCCACAGTACCCGGTGCACGTCCAGCGTCATGTCGGAGTCTTCACATGAATACTGGGCGGCTTGGGCAATATCGACCTGGTCAAAACAGATTTGATTGACCCCCTTGCCACATAAATCCTCAAAGCTGATGCCGGTGCGACCCAGATGCCGCTCGGCCAGACTGGCCAGGCCGTGGGGTTTGGTCACCTCCAGCACATAACTTTGCAGCATGGTGTCATGGGCATAGCCTTGCACCTCAATGCCGTGGTTGGCAAACACGTGGCGGTCGTATTTGACGTGCTGGCCCAGCTTGTGTTTCGCCGGGTTTTCCAACCAGGGTTTGAGCTTGGCCAGCACCTCGTTGAGGGGCAACTGCGCCAGGGCATCGGGGTAGGCGTGCGCCAGCGGAATGTAAGCCGCCTCGCCCGGCGTCACGCTGAAACTGATGCCGACGATCTTCGCGCGCATTTCGTCCAGCGAGGTGGTTTCGGTGTCCAGCGCCACCAGGTCCGCCGCCTGCACCTTGGCGAGCCAGTGCTCAAACGCCTCCCAGGTCAGGATGGTGTCGTAGTGCAGGTCGGTCATTCGGGATGGGGTGGGGGGGTCAATGTCGTCAAACAAACCGGGTTCAGCTTTGTACCCGGATTTGGGGTCTGAGCCAGCGTCGCTTCGCTCCTTGGAGCCGACCCCAAATCCTGAGCTCGCCTTGCTTGCCACGCTGGCCGACCCGCCACCCAAGGTGCGGGCCAAGCCCTTGAACCCGTATTTTTCATAAAATATGGCCAGAGCCCCCGTATCCATTACCCCTGTAGCTATTGAATCAAGAGCGGGCAAGTCCGGCATCCAACCGTCCAGATCGCAGTCGGTCTTGATGGTCAGCAGTTGGCGGCCCAAGGGCAACCAGTCGAGCGACTTCTTCAGGTTCTCGCCGACCACGCCTTTAATCTGGTCGGCGTTGGCCACCACGGCATCAAGCGAACCATATTCCTGCAGCCACTTGGCAGCGGTCTTGGGGCCGACCTTGGGCACGCCCGGCACGTTGTCAATAGCGTCGCCCACCAGGGTTTGAAAGTCCACCATCAGGTGCGGTGGCACGCCAAACTCGGCCTCGACACCCGCCACATCGCGGCGACGGCCGTTCATGGTGTCGATGATGGTGATGTGCGCGTTGACCAACTGCGCCAGATCCTTGTCGCCGCTGCTTACGATCACCTCGATGCCCTGACGCGCCGCCGTCACGGCCAGCGTGCCGATCACGTCATCCGCTTCGACACCGGGCACGGCCATCACTTTCCAGCCCATCAGGCGCACGACTTCATGAATCGGCTCGATCTGGGAGCGTAAATCGTCGGGCATGGGTGAGCGGTGCGCCTTGTACTCGGGGTAGAGCGCATCCCGAAAGGTCGGCCCTTTGTCGTCAAAAACGCAGGCGGCATAGTCAGCGGGCACCTCTTTGCGCAGACTTTGCAGCATGTTGATCATGCCGCGGATGGCACCGGTGGGCGCACTGCTCGGGTCGCCCGGCACGGCGCGCAGGTCCGGCATGGCATGAAAGGCGCGGTACAGGTAGCTGGAGCCGTCCACCAGCAGCAGGGTTCTGGGCTTGGGCGGGCGGTCGGTCAGGGAGTCATTCATATTCATGCGCCCATTTTGCCTGCGACTGCTGCCCGTGCCTGGTCGCCCTACAATCGCGCGATGCGAAAAGCCCTGCTTCTTACTCTCTCTTTATCGTTCTGCGGCCTTGGGCTGGCACAGTCTGCTGCGCCCGCCCAAGCTGCGGCGGCGCAACCCAGCACTGCGGCATCCACTCAACCGGATGTGATTGAAAAGCGCACCGAGCGCATTCAAATCGAAGACTCAGGCACCCGCATTGATGAACTGCGCGTTGGCGGTGAAACCAAAACCATCACGGTTCAACCCAAGGGGCGCCTGCCCGTTTATCAAGTTGAGCCCACCAGCGGTGAACGCAGCTGGAAAATTTTGGGCTTCTGATTCATGGCGGTTTACACAGAAGTCTCTACCCGAGAGGCCCGCGCCCTGCTGCGACAACTTAAACTGGGTGAGCTCACCACCCTGCAAGGCTGCGCCCGGGGCATCGAGAACACCAATTATTTTGCCAGCACCAAACGGGATGGCCAGACCTTTGACTACGTGCTGACCCTGTTCGAGCGACTCACGCTGGAACAGCTGCCGTTCTATCTGCGCTTGATGAAGCATCTGGCCGAGCGCGGTATCCCGGTGCCCGAGCCGATGGTCAACGCGCGCGGCGATCTGGTGTTTGAGCTCAAGGGCAAACCGGCTGCGGTAGTCACGAAGTTGCGTGGCCACAGTGAACTGGCGCCGACGCCGACGCATGGCGCCGCCGTCGGTACCACGCTGGCCAAAATGCATCTGGCGGGTCGCGACTTCCCCCTGTCGCAACCCAATTTACGCGGCCTGGTCTGGTGGAATGACACCGCAGCGGTGCTGCTGCCCCAGGTCAACCCGACGCAAGCCGCCTTGCTGCAAAGCGAGCTGGCCTACCAAAACCATGTTGCCGCTTCGTCGGCCTGGGCCGCGCTGCCCCGCGGCCCGATTCACGCCGACCTGTTTCGGGACAACGTGCTGTTTGACAATGTGCACGGCCAGCCGGAACTCACCGGCGTTTTTGACTTCTATTTTGCCGGCGTCGACAGTTGGCTGTTTGACCTGGCGGTGACCCTGAACGACTGGTGTATTGATCTCGACAGCGGGGCGCACGACCCGGAACGCTGCCAGAGCTTCCTGCGCGCCTACAGCGCGGTGCGCCCGCTGGAGAACGCCGAGCGGGCGCTGCTGCCCGCCATGCTGCGCGCCGCCGCCCTGCGTTTCTGGATTTCCCGCTTGTGGGACCACTATCTACCGCGCCAGGCCAGCCTGCTGCAACCCCACGACCCGGACCATTTTGAGCGGGTACTGCAACAACGGGTGATGCACCCGGAGGTTGCCAACCTGCTGGAGATGTCGCTATGAAACTCACTATCGTTTCGGCCCGCAGCGGCGCGCTCTGGGTCAAGCTGGGCATGAAGACATTTTTCAAACAGCCCCTGGCGCTGGCCGGTCTGTTTTTCATGTTCATGGCGCTGATGACCGTCGTCAGCCAGGTTCCCTTGATCGGTATCGCGCTCGCCATGACACTGCTGCCGGCCGCGACACTGGGCATGATGGCGGCAACGCGAGAAGCCATCGAGGGCCGCTTTCCCATGCCCAAGGTGTTGCTGACCGCCTTTCGCGCTGGCCGTCAGCAAACCCGCGCCATGCTGCTGCTGGGCGCCCTGTATGCCCTGGGTTTTCTGCTGGCCATGGGGGCCTCCTGGCTGGTGGACGACGGCGCCTTTGCCCGGGTCTACCTGGGTGGCGCAACACCGACCCGCGAGATGATGCTGGAGCCCGATTTTCAGGCCGCCATGTGGGTCTTTATCGGCCTGCATCTGCCCCTCTCCTTGATGTTCTGGCATGCACCGGCGCTGGTGCACTGGCACGGGCTGTCGCCAATCAAAAGTCTCTTCTTCAGCATCGTGGCCTGTGGGCGAAATTTTTGGGCCTATGTGATGTTTGGCTTGATGTGGCTGGCCGTGTTGATCCTGCTGGTGGTGGGTGTGACCACCGTGGCATCGCTCATGGGCAATCCGGCCCTGGCCGGCGACTTGCTGTTTCCTGCCCTGCTGCTGATGGCGTCGATGTTTTTCACTTCGCTTTACTTCACGTTCCGTGACAGTTTTGACGCCCCACCGGAGGTGCTCCCCTGACGCAGCACCCTGCGCAAGCTCGTTCTGACGACGAAATGCGGTAGTTTCAACGTCGCAGCAACATTCTTGAATTGACTGGCAACGCCTTGCCAAGGCCATCACCCCCAGGGACGAAAAACTGGAATTCCTTGCGCGTCGGGTCGATCAGGGCGTCGCTTGACAGATTGCAGGCAAAAAGGTTTGCCCGTGATAGGGCAACAAGTTTATTGTCATTTCTTGCCGCAGTGGTCCAATGGATAAACTCCCTCGCTTCTGGGGGCAGCTAAAACCAGGGGAAATCAATGATCAAACGCTTTGAAATCGGAACTCGCATGTCAGAGATGGCGATCCACAATGGTACGGTCTATTTGGCCGGTCAGGTGGCCAACGATACCAAGGAGGACATCCAAGGTCAAACGGCCCAAGTTCTTGCGGCTGTCGACGCTTTGCTGGCCCGTGTTGGCAGTGACAAGAGCAAGATTTTGATGACTCAGATCTTTCTAGCGGATTTGGTGGACTTTGCCGGCATGAACGCGGTTTGGGATGCTTGGGTAGTGACCGGCCACACACCACCGCGTGCGACTGTTCAGGCGGCGCTGGCCAAGCCCGAGTGGAAAATCGAGATCGTTGTCACTGCCGCTGTTTGAACGGCTGCTGCACGCCATGAACAAGACTTCGACGTTTGTCGGAGGCCTGCCCCGGTGCGCCTAGGTGTAAACGCTAGTAAGGCCCGAAAAATTACCAATTAGAATAAATTACATTAATGTTTTTTCTATTTAGAAAATATTGCTGACTAATTTTTCCAATTGGATTGCTGTGCGCGAATTTCTTGACCCCACCGACAGGCGCCTGGCCAAGCTGCTTTCCAGCGATGGGCAGGACAGCGTCAACCAGTTGGCGGACAAATTGCAGCTAAGTCCACCCACGGTCCGGACACGCTTGCGGTCCTTGATCGAAAAAAATATCCTGAAGATTGTGGGTTTGCTCAACCTATCGGAACGGCCCGAGCTGATCGCCGCTGTTGTGGGTATCAATGCCAACGCGCAAGGGCACATGGACGACCTCATCCAGAAGATCGCAGAGCTGCCATTTGTAACTTCCGTGAGTCTCGTTACGGGTCGTTTCGACCTGATCGTGGAGGTACTGGTGGCCGGCGATGTCCAAGATCTTTACCGGTTCACAAGCGAACTTCTTCCACGGGTTGCTGGATCTGGGGTCGTTAGCCGCAGTGAAACATTCGTGGTGATTAAGTCGCATAACAAATGGATCAACCTTCCGCGGGGATGCTGGGAACCGGGCGTCATGGGCGCCACTGATGAAGTTGCCGTGCCACTGACACGATGAATGGTTGAGCAATGGGTTCTCTCCTGGAGGATGGTCCTCTGTGGAGATTATTAAAGGAGAAAGCAAATGAAGATGTCGAATTTTTTACCCGCAATCCTGCTGGCGTGCGCGGGCTCTGTGGGCGTCGCGGCCACCGCCCATGCCTCTACCCTTGATGACATTCAAAAACGCGGTGAGCTGAGAATTGCGGTTCAAACACAGGGCCCGCCGTTTTCAATGATCGACAAGAACGGCGAGCGCACCGGTAGTTCGGTGGAGCTGGCCAAATTGATGGCCAAGGAAATGGGCGTCAAGGTGGTCTTTCTTGACCTGGACTGGGATGGACTTTTGCCGGCCCTTATTTCCGGCAAGGCCGACTTGCTTGCTGCCGACATGACGCCGACCCTGGCGCGTGCGACCAAGGTCGCTTTCACCAAGCCTTTCATCTACATTGGTCCTGTGGTGGCGGCCAAGGCAGGGAGCAAATTCACTTCCACGGTCGCCTGCAAAGCGCCGGGTACAAAAATCGCAGTTCTGTTTGGCAGTACCGGCGAGAAGCTGGCCAAAACATTCTTTGACAAAGGCGAAATCAAGAGCTACAAAGGCGGTGGAACTCTGTTGCTCGACGCTGTGAAGAATGGACAGGCAGACTGCCTGCTCAATGACAGCTCGGCAGTTGCGGGCCAGGCGGCCGGATACCCTGCGGGAACCTTCAAGATCATGCCGGAACTGCTGGCCAAGGAACCCCTGGCTTACGCCACCCGTTACGACTCGCTTGACCTCTTGACCTGGATCAACTTGTTCATCGACCAGACAACACTCGACGGTCGCCTTCAACAGAATCTTGACTACTGGGTCAACTCGACGAAATGGAAAGAAACGCACTAAGCGTCTGCTCTGAGCTTGGAATCGGCGCAGTGATCAAAGCGCCGATTCTTAAACCTCATTTTCTTCAATCATTGGCTGTCGCATGCTATTGAATCTGAACCTTCGGGTGATAGGAGAAACCCTTCCGGAATTTTGGCTGGGCTTCGTCTCCACTTTGACGATTTCATTGACTGCGTTTGCTGGTGCCATCGTCATTGGCATCATTGCTTGTGCGATGAGTATCCAGCCATCCCGTTTTGTCAGGGCGCCAGCGGTCGCCTATGTGGATGTGATACGGGCCACACCCTTGCTGGCCCAGCTCTATTTTTTATATTTCGGCTTGCCGAATTTCGGCGTGCTCATGCCGGAAACCATGATCGGCATCATTGCGCTTTCCGTCAACAGTGGCGCCTATGTCAGCGAAATCATCCGCTCCGGAATAATGTCGATTCCTCGTGGGCAAGTTGAAGCGAGCGCCAGTTCGGGCATGAACTATTGGCAGCAAATGCGCCTCATCATTCTTCCGCAAGCGCTGCGCCCCATGGTGTCGCCGCTGATCGGTCAGGCGATTGTGTTGGTCAAGGACTCGTCCTTGCTTTCACTCATCTCAGTATTGGAACTCACACGTGCCGGCCAAACCTTGGCCAATGACCGATTCATGCCGGTTGAAGGTTTGGTCACAACCGCTGTGGGCTACTTGATCATCTATTTTGGATTGAAGTTGATGGCAGCCGCATGGATGCGCATCAATCATCCCTCTGCGCACCACTGAGGACCATGACATGACTATGTTCTTGGAGCAAATACAGGGTATCGCCCAATACTATCCGGTCCTTTTGAAGGGCATTGGCGTGACCCTTGCCCTGTCGGCTATCGGCATTGTTGCGGGAACGATTGTCGGCTTCGTACTGGGCATAGGCCGCGCCAGTTCAAACAAGCTGCTGTCATTTGTCGTCGGCGCCTACACCGATATCTTTCGCGGCACGCCTGTGCTGGTTCAGGTCTTTGTCGTCTTTTTTATACTGCCTGAAGCGGGCATCGAGCTTGACTCATTCACTGCGGGCGCCTTGGCGCTGTCCAATATAGCGGCATGCTTCATCTCTGAAATCGTGGCATCCGGGATCAGGGCTGTAGCCCTGGGCCAGGTCGAAGCGGCCGCCTCCGCCGGCCTCACCCGCTGGCAACAGCTCAGGTTGATCGTGATGCCGCAAGCCACGAGAATGATTGTCCCGTCTCTGGTCGGGCAATTCGTTTTATTGGTCAAAGATTCTTCGGTTGTCTCAGCCATCGGGCTTCTCGATCTGACACGCTCTGGCTGGATCATCGTGCAAAGTGTTCCCAATGGACTGCTGGTTTTTTCCGTTGTGGGCATCGGCTATTTCCTGATCTGCTATCCGCTGCTTCATTTGTCTCGGCGAATGGAAAAGACGTGAGCTGTCCACAGCCCTTCAAAACACATCAGGCCCTGCCATGGCGATAGCGATAGCGACGAAGACGAGGAATATCCAGCATGATTAAATTCAACGAGCTCAACAAATGGTACGGCACCCATCACGTTCTGCAAAACATCAATCTTGAGGTTGCCAAAGGCGAGGTGGTGGTGGTTTGCGGGCCTAGCGGCTCGGGAAAAAGCACATTGATCCGATGTGTCAATGGCCTGGAGAAATTTCAAAGTGGCACTTTGATCGTCGATGACCTGCCCGTCGCCAATGAAGCCAATTTGAGGCAGCTTCGGATGGAATTGGGCTTTGTCTTCCAGCAATTCAATCTGTATCCCCACAAGACGGCACTTGAAAATGTAACGCTTGCGCCGATTCATGTGCGAAAGCTTCCCAGGAAAGAAGCCATCAGCCGGGGGCGGGAGATTTTGGAAAAGGTCGGTCTGGGAGACAAATTCGATGCCTACCCACAGCAGTTGTCGGGGGGGCAACAACAACGGGTCGCCATCGCCCGCAGCCTGTGCATGCAACCCAAAGTCATGCTTTTTGATGAGCCAACCTCTGCCCTGGATCCCGAAATGATCAACGAGGTTCTGGACGTGATGGTGTCCTTGGCCAAAGACGGCATGACGATGATTGTGGTCACGCATGAAATGGGCTTTGCCCGCAAGGTTGCCGATCGCGTCGCGTTCATCGACAAGGGCGTGATCGTTGAAGTTGCCGAGCCTGAGGCCTTCTTTACCGCACCCAAGAATGAGCGAACGCGTGAATTCCTGGGGAAAATTCTTCAACATTAGGTATCACCGGCGTTGCAGAAAATTGCAAGAACTTCAGAAAGGTATTTGATGAGTCACATCGGTAACACGGGGACAGAGAGCGAACGTTCGATTGCCGTCATCGGGGCTGGCGTCGTTGGTGCGGCGACAGCCTTGGCTCTCGCCGCTGAGGGCTGCTTGGTCACTGTCATTGATCACGGTGAAGTAGGTGCCGGAACAAGCTCAGGCAACGCCGGGGGCATCGTCACGGGGGCCGTGACGCCAACCGCCACACCCGGTGTTCTTCGATCTATTCCCTCGTATATTTTTGATCCGGACGGCGCCGCCGTTCTGCGTCCGTCGTACTTTTTCCAGGTACTTCCCTGGCTTCTTCGTTTTATTGAAGCAGGTCGCCCGGCACGGGTGGCGGATATTGCCAGGGCGCTTGACCCGCTCGTCTCCCATGCCATGAAAGCGCATCTTGCATTGGCCGCTGCGAGCGCCAGCCTTGATCTCATCCGGCCAGTGGGTTGGCTGAAAGTTTACGGGTCAGATGCCGGATTTTCAGAAACTGCACTTGAGCGCGAATTGATGACGCGACATGGCGTCAATTTTTCCATCCTCAATGCGGATGAGGTTGCTGATCTTGAACCCAAGCTCAACAAGAATGCCTACACACGGGGCTTATTCCAGCCCGACAGTGGCTTCGTCAACTACCCCACGGGTTTGACCCAAGCCTACTTTGAGGGCGCGCGGCAACGTCAGGCCCAATACATTCAAGAGAGCGTCCTGGAGGTCCGCCCCATGGAGGGGGGTGGCATCACGATCAAAACGGATAAGACCACACGGAAATTTGATTCTGTGGTTATTGCTGCGGGCGCCTGGTCAAAGAAATTTGCAAAACAAATCGGTGACAGCGTCAGCCTCGACACCGAGCGTGGCTACCATATTTCGTTTGGTTCGACGGAAGATGAGTTGCTTCGTCGCCCGGTCGGTTTTCCTGAAAAACATTGTGTCCTGTCACCGATGCATGACGGCATTTCTCTGGTGAGCGGCGATGAACTGGCGGGACTGACCGCGCCGCCAGACTACCGACGCATACGCGCGCTAGCGCCCTTTGCCCGCAGCGTGCTACCGGGTCTTGCCGAACAGGCGATTCAACGTGAATGGATGGGCTATCGCCCATCCACGCCGGATTCCTTGCCGGTGATTGGGCGCTCGCCAAGCTGCAAGAACGTGTACTACGCTTTTGGTCACGGACATCTGGGACTCACCTTGGCCGCGATCACCGCTCAATTGATTGCCGGTTTGGTCCGTGGTCATCCCGATCCATTTGACCTGTCACCCTATCGAATCGCAAGATTCTGAGTTGCCAAAAATGGAAAACAGACGCAACGACCGGAGTGACTTATGGTAAACGAAAGCGGATCGGCAAAGATCGGGGTTTTGTGCTGGGAAAAGGGCCAGGTCCCCAAGGGCCTGCAGCAACTTGAAGCCTTGCCTGGCAACAGCACCAATCCTGCCTCGTATGAATACTCGGTCAGGTTCCATCCAGTGTGGGGTGCCAATGTCCATACGATTCTTGAGAATCCGGATCAAAACGTTTTGCGTACGATGATTTCCGATGCCAGGACGATGGTCTCGCAGGGTGTCCGGGCCATAACCACGAGCTGTGGATTCAATGCCATCTTCCAGCGAGAACTGGCCGGCGCCGTCGGCGTGCCGGTATTTACCTCGAGTCTCCTGCAAGTGCCGTTTGCACGGCAGATCTGCGGCCCAGAAGGCGATATCTGCATCATCACGGCCAACGCCGGGGCTCTCGGGCTGGAGCACCTGACGTCGGTTGGCATCGCAAGCACGGCTGGCTTGCACATTGTGGGTCTAGAACATTGTGCGCAGTGGAACAGGATGTTCGCCGAACCCGAGGCCGAGATCGATCTGGAGGTCATTGAGCAGGAAGTTTTGGGCACGGCGCTGCGAGCGCTCGATGAGCATCCTCGCATTCGGGCCTTTGTTCTTGAATGCACGGATCTGCCACCCTATTCGGCAGCGATTCGACGTCAGTCAGGCCTGCCGGTATTCGATTTCATCACCATGGTCAATTACCTGCATTCAGCGATCTGACTGACACAGGTCAAGATTCTTTGGAGTTCGTCCGCTGGAAACAGCGCCCTACGCCGCCCCGATCAGCGGCACCAGACTCCCGGCATCGCGCCCGCCTTTGAGCGCCGCGGTAAAGGCCAGCATCCGGTCAATCGGAACACGGGCTCGCAGTCCCAACGCCGGGTCGACGTGCACCTCGTTGGCGCCGGTTGCCAGCACGCGGGCGACATCGGCCAGGTTGTTCATCGCCATCCAGGGGCAATGGGCGCAGCTTTTGCAGGTGGCACTGTTGCCAGCGGTCGGGGCTTCCAGGAACACTTTGCCCGGGTTCAGGGTGCGCAGCTTGTGCATCATGCCGTTGTCGGTGGCCACAATGAATTCCTGGGCGTCCATCTGCTGCGCGGCTTTCAAAATGGCCGAGGTCGAACCGACCGCGTCGGCCAGCGCCACCACGTCCGCCGGGGACTCCGGGTGCACCAACACGCGGGCCCCCGGGTGTTCCTTCATCAGGGCTTGCAGCTCAAACGCCTTGAACTCGTCATGCACGATGCAGGAGCCACCCCACATCAGCATGTCGGCGCCGGTTTCGCGCTGGATGTAGCCGCCCAGATGGCGGTCGGGCGCCCACAGGATTTTGTGGCCCTTGTCTTTGAGCGCGCTCACAATCTCCAGCGCGCAGCTCGATGTGACCAGCCAGTCGGCGCGCGCCTTGACGGCCGCGCTGGTATTGGCATAGACCACCACCGTGCGCTCCGGATGCTCGTCGCAAAAGGCGCTGAATTCATCCACCGGGCAACCGAGGTCGAGCGAACAGGTGGCGTCCAGGTCGGGCATCAGGACCCGCTTTTCGGGCGACAGGATTTTGGCCGTCTCACCCATGAAGCGCACGCCCGACACCACCAGCGTCTGCGCCGTGTGGTCGCGGGCAAAGCGGGCCATTTCCAGTGAATCGCTGACCAGGCCACCGGTTTCTTCGGCCAGGTCTTGCAGGTCCGGGTGCACGTAGTAATGCGACACCATGACCGCGTTTTTTTCTCTCAAGAGGCGGCGGATCTTGTCTTTCAGGGCAGCGCGCTCGGCCGGACCGGGTTCAAGCGGCACCCGTGCCCAGGCGTGTTTGGTGGCACACACCGCGGCACCGGCTGCGGCTTCACGCTTGGGCTGTTCGTAGTCAACTTCTTTGACCGTGTCCGTGGCGTTCGTCATGGCAACTCCTGTTTATCAAAATCAATAGCGCACTACGCAGACTCAGAGCGGGCTAGCGGCAAAACGCATTGAAAAATCAATCGCCTTGACATCTTTGGTCAAGGCGCCGATCGAGATGCGGTCGACCCCGGTGGCGGCAATGGCACGTACCGTGGACAGGTTCACGCCGCCCGAGACCTCCAGCTTGGCCCGCCCGGCGTTGAGCTGCACCGCCTCTTGCAGCTGCGCCAGGCCCATGTTGTCGAGCAGCACCAGGCTGGCACCGGCGGCCAGCGCCTCGCGCAGCTGCGCCAGGTTTTCCACTTCGATCTCCACAAACTTGGCCGCTGGCGCCAGCTCAGCAGCGCGGCGCAGCACCGCCGCCACACCGCCGGCCGCGGCAATGTGGTTTTCCTTGATCAACACAGCGTCATACAGACCGAGCCGGTGGTTGCTGCCGCCGCCGACTCGCACCGCATACTTCTGCGCCAGCCGCAAGCCCGGCAGCGTCTTGCGCGTGTCCACAATCTGCGCCCGGCTACCCGGCACGCTCTGCACGGCGGCCACATAGTCAGCCGTTTTACTCGCCACTGCGCTCAGCAACTGCAAAAAATTGAGCGCGGTCCGCTCAGCCGTGAGCAGCGCACGGGCCGAGCCTTCAATTTCCAGCACCACCTGGTCGGCGACGCAGGGCTGGCCCTCCTGCACCTGCCAATCAAGACGCACGGTCGGGTCAAGTTGCTGCAGCGCGGCTTGCGCCCATGGCACGCCACACAACACGGCCGCCTCACGCACCAGGATGTGCGCCCGCGTCCGGCGACTGGCGTCAATCAGACCGGCGGTCAAATCGTCAGCACCCACATCTTCCTGCAACGCGCGAGCCGCATCGACACCGGCCAATTCGGCCACGGCCGCGTCAGAAAAATCAAAATAAGGGGTCAGGGCAGAGGGCATAGCGGGATAAATCCATGGAAGTAGTTGCGGGCAAGGCGCGTGATCAAGATTTAAAATTTACTATTAAATTAATAGCGGCTTACCCATATAACACGGGGGCTTGAAGCCAATTTTTTATAAAAAACGGTCCAGAATCTTTTGACTGTCCTTGTTCAGGTTCGCGCGGTCACGGATCAAAAACTGGATGCCGTGCGAGTCGGTGACCAGCAAAATGGTGGGGCCGACGCGGCGGATGTCCTCGTCGCCGCGCAACACAAAACGGGTGTCGCCGCGGTCGGTCCGGACCTGCCAGGTGCACGGCGTGGAAAAGCTGGTGACACTGTCAATGTTCAAAATTTCGGGCATGAATTCACGCATTGCCAGCTCTTCGCGGATCAGACTTTGCGCCGGTTGCGCCAGCGCGGCCAGATGATCGATCCAGGCTGCTTCATGGCCATCGGTGTGCACCAGCGCTATGCCGTCCTCGGGCGACTGGATCGGGAACGCCCGCACCGGCACCACGCCCTCAAACACCTCACTCGCGGCGGTCGTCAGAACAAGCAGTCCGAACGGATTGCGGGTCAGCTGAAAATGGCTTGTCACCATGGCAGTGGTCGCGTTCATTTGTCGTCTTTCACGTTATCGACCCTGACATTGCGTCTTCTATCGTCGTCCATGTCCACGTCCATGTTGCGCGCCTGCGCCTGGTACAGGTTGAAATAAGCCCCTTCGCGCGCCATCAGGTCGTCGTGCGTGCCCACTTCCACGATTTCACCCCGGTCCAGCACCACCAGCCGGTCGGCGCGGTGCAGGGTGGACAGGCGGTGGGCAATGGCGATGGTGGTGCGCCCCTGCACCAGATTCTCCAGCGCCTTCTGGATTTCTTTCTCGGTCTCGGAGTCGACCGAGGAAGTGGCCTCGTCCATGATCAGGATACGCGGGTCGATCAGCAGGGCGCGCGCAATCGAGATGCGCTGGCGCTCGCCCCCCGACAAGCCCTGGCCGCGCTCGCCCACCATCGAGTCATAGCCTTGCGCCAGACGCAGGATGAACTCGTGCGCGTGTGCGGCACGCGCTGCGGCAATGATCTCGGCCTGACTGGCGTGCGGTTTGCCATAGGCAATGTTGTCGGCGATGGTGCCGAAGAACAGGAACGGCTCCTGCAGCACCAGCCCGATGTTGCGCCGGTAGTCGGCAATGGGGAAGGAGCGGACATCGACCCCATCGACCCGGATCGAGCCTTCCGAGACATCGTAAAAACGGCAGATCAGGTTCACCAACGTGCTTTTTCCGGAGCCGCTGTGGCCTACCAGGCCAATCATCTCGCCGGGTTCAATCGTTAAATTGACGGCGCGGTTGACTTCGCGGTTGCCGTAGCGAAAACTGACGTCGCGCAACTCGATGCGGCCTTGCAGGCGCTCCAGTTTCACCGGTTGGGTCGGCTCGGGCACGCTGGAAACGTGATCCAGGATGTCAAAAATGCGCTTGGCCGCCGAGGCTGATTTTTCGGTCACCGAGACAATGCGGCTCATGGAGTCGAGTCGGCCATAGAAACGGCTGATGTAGGCGATGAAGGCCATCAACACGCCGACCGTGATCTCGCCCTTGGCCACCAGCCAGATGCCAAACGCCCACACCACCAGCAGCCCCAGCTCGGTCAGCAGGGAGACGCTGGGCGAGAACAGCGACCAGATCTTGTTGATGCGGTCGTTGACGGCCAGATTGTGCTTGTTGGCCTCTCTGAAACGCGCCGCCTCGCGCTGCTCCTGGGCAAACGCTTTGACCACGCGCACACCGGGAATGGTGTCGGCCAGCACACTGGTGACTTCGGACCAGACCCGGTCGATCTTCTCGAAGCCGGTTTGCAGCCGAAAACGCACCGATCGGATCATCCAGACGATGAACGGCAGCGGCACCAGCGTGACCAGCGCCAGCCAGGGGTTGATGGAGATCAGAATGAACGCCGTCATGATCAGCATCAGGATGTCGCTCGCAAAGTCGAGCAGGTGCAGCGACAGGAACACGCAGATGCGGTCGCTCTCGCTGCCGATGCGCGACATCAGGTCGCCCGTGCGTTTGCCGCCAA
This sequence comes from Gammaproteobacteria bacterium, assembly GCA_025359085.1. Taxonomy (GTDB): domain Bacteria; phylum Pseudomonadota; class Gammaproteobacteria; order Burkholderiales; family Burkholderiaceae_C; genus Rhodoferax. The sequence continues at coordinate 15,137 of JANYHL010000081.1, read as the reverse complement.
AGTACTCCAGCGACATGCGCAGCAGGTGCTCGTAGGTGGCAGTGCGCAGGTCGGCGCCGATGCGCTCGGACACCAGCGCCAGGATGTAGGTCTTGGCCCAGGACAGCCCCCAGGCCAGCAGCGCCGAGCCAAACAGGCCCGACAGGTAAACCGCCACCAGCAGGGGGTCGATGTGTTGCCCGTTTTGAAACGGAATCAGCACCTCGTCCATCAATGGCATGGCCAGGTAAGGCGGTACCAGACTGGCCGCCGTGCCCAGCAGGGTCAGCACAAAACCGGCGAACAGCTGGCCGCGGTACGGTTTGGCAAAGCGCCAGAGCCGAAACAGCGTGCGCGTTGACGGTGGCGTGTGGATGACTTTGGTGCAGATCGGGCATTCGTCCTGATCCGGCGCCAGCGGCGCTTTGCAGCTGGGGCAACGGCGCCCTTCGGGTAGCGCCGGGGGCAGCCCGGTCACGGCACTCTGGGCATGAATCTGAAATTGGTCCAGCAAACGGATCGCCTGCAGGTTGTGCCCCAGCGTGAAACACCAGGCGGCGAGCCGTCCTTGGGCGTCATCCAGCGCCAGATGGCCCACCCCGGCATGGTCATGGTGTCTGAGGGTCAGCCCGGGCCGGTAAGGCCAGGTCTGCCAGGTGGCATCTGGCGCGCGACTCAGCAGGCGCTGGTTGGTGACGAGCACCAATCCTTGAACAAAACAAAGTTTGTTGTCCAGGTCCACCTGCAGCAGGGCTAAAACGTTCTCACCTGTCTGGAGCTGCGTTTGGACCTGTGCCCGCCAATCAATTGAGAGCTCGTGCAGCCAGGGTTCAGCGGCGGGGATGGGGTTGGTCATGGGGGTCAGAAAATTCTGCAGGTTAACGAGCGGGGTGATGACACCAGGACGGGTCGGTTCCCGTTGCGAATTGCAATAGACTAGACCACATCAAGATTGAGGCCGACTACGGGGTGACCCAAAGTATTTAGATTCATGACAACGAAGAACATTCAACTCCTGCGGGTGACTCATTTGCGCGGCCCCAATATCTGGACCTACCGTCCGGTAATCGAAGCCTGGGTCGATATCGGCGCACTGGAAGATTTTCCCTCCAACACTATTCCCGGATTTTATGAGCGTTTGACCGCCCTGCTGCCCGGACTCGCGCTGCATCGCTGCGGCATCGGTGCGCCGGGCGGATTTTTGGAGCGCTTGCGCGAGGGCACCTGGGTCGCTCATATTCTGGAACATGTGGTGCTCGAGCTCCAGAATCTGGCCGGCATGCGCACCGGTTTCGGCAAGACCCGGCAGACGCCGGTGCGCGGTGTGTACAAAATGGCTTTCCGGACGCGGCAAGAACAGGTCGGTCGTGCCGCGCTGGTCACCGGCCGCGATCTCGTCATGGCCGCGATCGACGATCAACCCTACGACCAGGCGGCGGCCGTGGCCCGGCTGCACGAGCTGGTTGATTCACTGTGCCTGGGCCCCAGCACCGCGCACATCGTCGAGGCGGCCACGGCGCGCGGCATCCCCCACCTTCGCCTGACCGAGGGCAATCTGGTGCAACTCGGCCATGGCGCGGGCCAGCGTCGCATCTGGACCGCCGAGACCGACCAGACCAGTGCCATTGCCGAAGAAATTGCCAGTGACAAGGACTTAACCAAATCCTTGCTGCAATCCTGTGGCGTGCCGGTACCGCAAGGCCAGGTGGTCAACAGCGTCGAAGAGGCGTGGGAGGCCGCGCAGGACATCGGGCTGCCCGTCGCGCTCAAACCCTATGACGGCAACCATGGGCGCGGTGTATCACTGGACCTGAACAACAAAAAAGACATCGAGGCGGCCTTTTTGCTCGCGCAACGCAAGGGCGACGGCAGCGTGATCGTTGAGCAATATATTGCCGGCAACGAGCATCGTCTGCTCGTGGTGGGCAAGCGCGTGGTGGCGGCGGCGCGGGGCGAAACCGCCTGGGTCACGGGCGACGGCCACGCCAACATCATTGAACTGGTCGACCGCCAAATCAACTCCGACCCCCGGCGCGGCACCGGCGAAGACGATCCGCTCAACGCGCTGGCGCCGCAGGACGGCGCAGAAATCATTCTTGAGCTGGAGCGTCAGGGCTTCACGGCGTACTCGGTGCCGGCCTCCGGTGAAAAAGTCTTGATTCAACGCAATGGCAACGTTGCCGTCGATGTCACCGACCAGGTCCACCCAAGCGTGGCGGCGGCGGCGACCCTGGCGGCACGGGTGGTGGGGCTCGATGTGGCGGGGGTCGACCTGGTGCTGGAAGACGTCTCCCGCCCCTTGGCCGAGCAGCGGGGCGCTGTGATTGAGGTCAATGCCAGCCCCGGCTTGCTGTCCCATCTGAAGCCCGCGAGCGGGCTGCCACGCCCGGTCGGCCAGGCCATCATCGAGCACCTGTTTGGCAGCGACAAGAACGGCCGCATTCCGGTGGTTGGCGTCGCCGGCAGCCAAAACACCACGCGCATTGCGCGCTTGATCGCCTGGCTGCTCCATATCAATGGCAACAAGGTCGGACTGGCCTGCCGTGATGGTTTTTACCTCGGTGCGCGCCAGGTGGAGGCCGATGACAGCAGCCACTGGGACGGCGCGCAGCGCCTGCTGATCAACCGCGCGGTGGACGTGGCCGTTTTTGAGAACGACAGCCGCATGATCCTGAGCGAGGGGCTGGCCTATGACAAATGCTCGGTCGGGGTGGTCACCGATGTCAGTGGCTTTGAGGCCTTGGCCGAGTTCTACATTGATGACCTGGACAAGCTTTACAACGTGCTGCGCACTCAGGTCGATGTGATCCTGCCGCAAGGTGTGGCCGTGCTCAACGCAGCCGACCCGCGTGTGGTGGAAATGGCGCCCTTGTGTGATGGGGAAGTTATTTTTTACGGACTCGATCCCCAGCTCGATGCCATCCGCGCGCATCGGGCCGCCGGCAAGCGTGTACTCTTTGTACAAAACGGGCAGATTGTTATGGCCCAAGGCATGGAAGAAGTGGCCTTGGTGTCGATGGCCACCATGAAGCGGGCCAAGTCTGAAAAACCGGAGATGGTGATGGCGGCCATGGCGGCGGCCTGGGCCGCGGGCGTCGCCCCCGAACTGATCGCAGCAGGCCTGCGCGCCTTTGAATCTGACCCAAAGAAGAAATATTGATTTTATGGACGTCTCACGCATCCGCGCCCTGCGCGGCCCCAATCTCTGGAGCAGTCATACCGCCATGGAGGCGGTGGTAACCTGTACGCCAGCCGAGTGCGCCATCGGCAGTAATGACGGTTTTGAGAACCGTCTGCGGGCGCGCTGTCCTGAGCTCAGCACCTTGCAGCCCACCGGGCACAATGTCACGGTGCCGATGGCCCATGTGCTTGAAGTGGCAACGCTGGATTTGCAGGCCCTGGCTGGCTGTCCGGTCACCTTCGGCCGCACCACGGCCACCGTGGAGCCCGGCGTCTACCAGATGGTGGTGGAGTATTCAGAAGAGGCCGTGGGCCGACTGGCCCTGGAACTGGCGCAAGCCTTGTGCCTGGCAGCGCAGAACGACCTCCCGTTTGACCTGCAGCAGGCGCTGCAGCGCCTGCGCGAGCTCGACGAGGATGTCCGCCTGGGGCCCAGCACGGGCGCCATCGTCCAGGCAGCGCTCGCGCGCAACATTCCCTACCGGCGCATGACGACTGGCAGCATGGTCATGTTCGGCTGGGGCAGCAAGCAGCGTCGCATCCAGGCCGCTGAAATGGACATCACCAGCGCCATTGCGGAGGCGATCGCCCAGAACAAACAGCTGACCAAAAAAATGCTGGCCGCCGCCGGTGTGCCCGTCCCCAAGGGCCGCGAGGTAAGGACACCGGACGATGCCTGGAGCGCCGCCTGTGTCATCGGCCTGCCGGTGGTGCTCAAGCCCAAAAATGGCAACCAGGGCAAGGGGGTGACGGTCAACATCACCTCGCGCGAACAGCTGCTGGCGGCTTACAAGGCAGCCGCCGAATTCGGCGATGGCATTCTGGTCGAACGTTTTCTGGCCGGTAACGACTTTCGCCTGCTGGTGGTTGGCAACAAGCTGGTGGCCGCAGCGCATCGCGATCCGCCCAACGTCGTGGGGGATGGCCAGCGCACCATTCAGGAGTTGGTGGAGCGGGTCAACCAGGACCCGCGCCGCGGGTCGGGCCACGCAACCTCGCAAACCAAGATCCGATTTGACGATATTGCCTTGGCGTGCCTGGCAGCGCAGGGCCTGCAGGCCGACTCGGTGCCCGCCAAGGGCCAACGCGTCCCGCTGCGGCACAACGCCAATCTGTCCACGGGCGGTTCCGCCACCGACGTCACCGACAGCGTCCACCCCGAAGTGGCAGCGCGTGCCGTGGCGGCGGCGCAGATGGTCGGACTCGATATTTGCGGTGTCGACGTCGTCTGCAACAGCATCCTGCATCCGCTCGAAGAACAGGGCGGCGGCGTGGTCGAGGTCAATGCCGCGCCCGGTCTGCGCATGCACCTGTCACCGTCTTACGGCAAAGGGCGCCCGGTGGGCGAGGCCATCATCGCCAGTATGTTTGGCGAGCATGAAAATGGTCGCATCCCGTTGGTGGCGGTCACCGGCACCAATGGCAAAACCACTACGGTGCGCCTGATTTCCCACCTGCTGACCCAGAGCGGTTTGCGCGTGGGCATGACCACTACCGATGGTGTTTACATCGCCGGTCAACGCATCGACACCGGTGACTGCAGCGGCCCCAAAAGTGCGCGCAACGTGCTGCAGCACCCGGACGTGGACGCCGCCGTGCTGGAAACCGCCCGCGGCGGCATGCTGCGCGAAGGGCTGGCCTTTGACCGTTGCAATGTGGCGGTGGTGACCAATGTCGGCAGCGGCGACCACCTGGGCCTGAACTACATCACAACGGTCGAAGATCTGGCCGTGCTCAAGCGCGTGATCGTGCAAAACATTGCCGATAACGGCGTGGCCGTGCTCAACGCAGCCGACCCCTTTGTGGTGTCCATGGCCAGGCACTGCCGCGGCTCAGTGACTTTTTTTGCCATGGACCGGCAGCAGCCGGTCATGGCCACGCACCTGGCGCAGGGGCGGCGCGCCGTCTACGTCGAAGGCGAGTGCTTGGTGGCGGCCGAGGGCAAGGTGCGGCACCAGATAGCGCTGTCAGACATCCCCATTACCCATCGGGGCACGGTTGGGTTCCAGGTTGAAAACGTCATGGCGGCAGTGGCGGCGGTGTGGGCGCTGGGGGTCACCTGGGACACGATCACGCTGGGCTTGTCGCGTTTTATCAATGACAACGACAACGCGCTGGGGCGCTTCAATCTGTTCAGCTACCGGGGCGCCACGCTCATTGCCGACTATGGCCACAACCCAGACGCCATCGCAGCGCTGGTGCAAGCGCTGGAAAGCATGCCGGCCAAACGTCGCACGGTCGTGATCAGCGGCGCCGGCGACCGCCGTGATGAAGATATCCGCCAGCAGACTGAAATTTTGGGCAACGTGTTTGACAAGGTGGTGCTGTACCAGGACCAGTGTCAGCGCGGGCGCGCCGATGGCGAGGTGCTGGCACTGCTGCGGGCGGGCCTGGCCCAGGCCACGCGCACCCAGAGCATCACGGAGATTCAAGGGGAGTTTCTCGCCATCGACAGCGCGATGGACACCTTGCACCAAGGCGATCTGTGCCTGATTCTGGTGGATCAGGTCGAGCAAGCGCTGGCCCACATTACCGCGCGCATCAAAAAAGACCAGCCTTGACCGGCGCGATCAGCCTTGAAGTTGTTCACGGGCCGGATCACGCCCCATCAGGGCGGCGACCGCCTGTGCCGGCTTCATCTGACCCTCCAGCAACGCCAGCACCGCCTGCGCAATCGGCATCTCCACACCCAAATGGTTTGCGCGCTGCACCACGGTGCGCGCGCTGTAAACCCCTTCGGCCACATGACCGAGCGAAGCCACCGCTTGCGCCAAGGTCTGGCCTTGCGCCAGCGCCAGACCGACCTGCCGGTTGCGCGACAGATCGCCGGTGGCCGTCAGTACCAGATCGCCCAAGCCGGTCAGGCCCATGAAGGTTTCGGCCTGTGCGCCCAATGCCAGGCCCAGACGTGTCATCTCGGCCAGGCCACGGGTAATCAGGGCGGCGCGGGCATTCAAACCCAGACTCAGACCGTCGCACAGACCCACCGCAATCGCCAGCACGTTCTTCACCGCCCCACCCACTTCCACCCCCACGATGTCGTCATTGGCATACACCCGCAGTGTCGGGCTGTGAAACGCCGCCACCAGGGCGTCGCGCACCGCGGCGTGCGCACTGGCGGCAACCAGCGCCGTGGGCTGGCTCCGCGCCACTTCCAGCGCAAAGCTCGGGCCGCTCAGGCCACCAGCTATTAAATCAGGAGCTACTTGCGCTTGTACCTCGTGGGCCAGCAGCCCAAAAGCCTCTGAAGATTGGGCCGCCTCAAAGCCCTTGCAGAGCCAGGTCACGGGCACGCGACAGGCTGCCAAGTGCACCAGCATGGCGCGCAAACCCGCCATCGGCGTGGCCAGGACGACCAGATCAGCGCTGTCAATCAGCGCGCCAAACGACGCTGGCGCAGCTAAATTGAGTGCGCCCGGTGCAGCACCGGCGTCGGGCAAGCAGGCGGCGCTGATCCCTAAAGTCGCGGGCAAGATGATGCCCGGCAAGTAGCGCACGTTTTCCCGGCGCGCCTGCATGACCGCGGCTTGGGCCGCATCGCGTGCCCAGAGCGTGACCGTGTGCCGGGCGGCCCGCGTGCTGCACGCACTGAGCGCCAACGCCGTGCCCCAGGCACCGGCGCCAAGCACTATTATTTTCATAGCTACTTATCCAATGAATACGCGGGCTAGAGGCTAAAAATACTCAATATTTTTACTGAATCACGTCCTGGGGCGCAGCGGCAGCGGCGGCAGCTTGTTGCTGTTGCTGCTGTTCGAACATGGCCTGAAAGTTGATTTCCGACAAATGCACGGGCGGAAAGCCACCGCGCTGGATCAGGTCCGCCACGTTGCCGCGCAGATAGGGATAAACGATTTGCGGACAGGCGATGCCCATGATCTGGTTCATCTGCTCCGGTGGCAAATTGCGGATCTCGAAAATACCGGCTTGCGTGGCTTCCACCAGAAACACGGTCTTGTCCTTGATCTTGGTCTGCACGGTGGCGGTGACGGTGACCTCGAACACACCCTCTGCCACGGGCCCGGCGTTGATGCCGAGCTGGATGTCAACCGTGGGCGACTCCTGCTCCAGCAGAATGGCCGGTGAATTGGGTTGTTCCAGCGACGCTTCCTTGAGGTACACGCGCTGAATTTGAAAGACGGGGTCTTGTTGGTCGGTCATGGGATTTCCTTGCTTGATGGGTGGTGGACAGCGCTGGCTCAGTTCCCGCCTGGCGGCGGTCTGTTGCGCAAAATTTCAGTTAAAACAAAGCCCGCTGTCTGATGGATGGAGCGGGCCAACGAAAGGGAACGGCAGCCATTATCTCAGGTGAACATCAAGGCACTGGCGGCACGAAACGTCAGGCCGCATTCAGCAAGGGCAGCAAGCCCCCCTGCGCGTCCAGCGCGATCAGATCATCGCAACCTCCGACATGGGTCTGACCGATAAATATTTGCGGCACGGTGCGCCGACCGGTGCTCTGCATCATCTGGGCGCGCGCCTGTAGATCGGTGTCAATGCGGATTTCTTCAATTTCGGCCACCCCTTTGGCTTTGAGAATCTGCTTGGCACGCGTGCAGAAAGGGCAAACGGCAGTGGTGTACATCTTGACGGTTTGCATGGGACTCATCCTTTTCAAATCAGGTTGACGTTGTGGTTCATCAGGATTTTTCAAGTGGCAAATTGGCGGCACGCCAGCCACTCAGACCACCCGCCAGGGACTGCGCCTGCGCATAGCCCAGCTTTTGGGCGATCGCCACGGCGCGCTTGGAACGAGCGCCCGACTGACACACCAGAATCAGCGGCAACGTCTTGTTCTTCACCGCAGCGGGCAATTTTTCTTCCAACTGATTCAAGGGAATATGCTTGGCGCCAACGATATGAGCCGCCGCAAACTCATTGGCCTCGCAGACGTCAATGACCACCGCTTTTTCGCGGTTGATGAGTTGCACGGCACCGGTCGCGGTCAAGGAGCCAGCGCTGACGCCCTTGAGCACCGGCCAGAACAGCATCGCGCCCGAGGCCAGCGCGACCGACATAATCATCCAGTTGTCGAAAATAAATTTCACTTTAATCCTTAAAGAAAGCCGTAGGTAAAGACGGCATTTTAGAATGGCGGGGCGCGCAAGGCATTTGGCCTTCGTTTTGCCCTTGCCTGAACCCCACCACTGCATCATGTACAAACTCGTTCTCATCCGCCACGGCGAATCCACCTGGAATCTTGACAACCGCTTTACCGGCTGGACCGACGTTGATTTGACCCCCACCGGCATCGAGCAGGCCAAGAACGCCGGGCGCCTGCTCAAGGCCGAGGGCTATGAATTTGATATCGCCTACACCAGCGTCCTCAAGCGCGCCACCCGCACCCTGTGGCTGGTGCTCGATGAGATGGACCGCACCTGGCTGCCGGTGGTCAACAGCTGGCGGCTCAACGAGCGCCACTACGGCGCTTTGCAGGGCCTCAACAAGGCTGAAACCGCCAAGAAGTATGGCGACGCCCAGGTCCTGGCGTGGCGGCGCAGCTACGACACCCCACCGCCGGCGCTGGATCCCACCGACCCGCGCAGCGAGCGCGCTGATGCGCGTTACGCCCGGTTGGCGTCGCAACAAGTGCCCCTGACCGAGTGCCTGAAAGACACGGTGGCGCGGGTCATGCCGTTTTGGCACGAAGCGCTGGCGCCCGCCATCAAAGCGGGCAAACGCGTGGTGGTAGCGGCGCACGGCAACTCGATCCGGGCGCTGGTGAAGTACCTGGACAACATCTCCGACGACGACATCGTGGGCCTGAACATCCCGAACGGCATTCCACTGGTGTATGAACTCGACGAGAACCTCAAACCCATTCGCCACTACTACCTGGGCGATGCCGAGGCTGCGACCCAAGCCGCTGCAGCCGTCGCCGCGCAGGGTAAAGCTTGAGTAAACCGGGAACATCCCCTTCTGACATTCGTCAAAGCGTGTACATTGAGCAAAGCTGAGACTGGGTGCCGCCAACGGTAGCGCTGCGCGAGCCGCCCAGGCTCTTGATTTAGAGGAATATATGGGTCAAAAACTGAAAATTACGGGTTGGATTTCAATTGGGGTCATGGCCGGTGCCCTGACCACGATATCGCTCCAAACTGTGGCGCGTGGCGCGCTGACGCCGTTGCCGCTCGAGGAATTGCAGCAATTGGCGGCCGTGTTTGGCATGGTCAAGAGCAATTACGTGGAACCGGTGGACGACAAGAAACTGATTACCGATGCCATCGCCGGGATGGTGGCAGGGTTGGACCCGCATTCGGTTTACCTCGACAAAAAAGCGCTGAAGGATTTCAACGAGGGCACCACCGGCAAGTTTGTCGGCGTCGGCATCGAAATCTCGCAGGAAGATGGTTTGATCAAGGTGGTGTCGCCCATTGAGGGCTCGCCCGCGTTTCGGGCTGGCATCAAACCCAATGACCTGATCATCAAGATCAATGACACCCTGGTCAAAGGACTCTCGCTCAGCGAAGGCGTCAAACGCATGCGCGGGGAACCCAATACCAAAGTGCTTCTGACCATTTTTCGCAAATCCGAAAATCGAACTTTCCCGGTGACGATCACGCGGGAAGAAATTCGCACCCAATCGGTACGCAGCAAAGTCATCGAACCAGGCTACGCCTGGATTCGCCTGAGCCAGTTCCAGGAGCGTACGGTGGAAGACTTCGCACGCAAGATGGAAGAAATTTACAAGCAGGAGCCTCACCTCAAAGGGCTGGTGCTGGATCTGCGCAATGATCCGGGCGGATATCTGGACGCAGCCGTGGCCATATCGGCGGCTTTTTTGCCGGAAAACGTCACCGTGGTGTCGGCCAACGGCCAGTTGGCCGAAAGCAAATTTACCTACAAGGCGGCGCCCGAGTATTACCAGCGCCGCGGCGGCGCCGACCCGCTCAAGCGCCTGGCTGAAGTGACCAAGGGCGCGCTGAAAAGCGTGCCACTGGTGGTGCTGGTCAATGAAGGCTCGGCGTCTGCCAGTGAAATCGTGGCCGGGGCGCTGCAAGATCACAAGCGCGCCAAGTTATTGGGTAATCAGACTTTCGGCAAAGGCTCGGTGCAAACTGCGGTTTGCCTGGACGCCGGCTTTCGCATGGACAACTGCCCGACGGCAGCGTTGAAGCTCACCACCAGCCGTTACTACACGCCCAGTGGCAAGTCGATTCAAGCCAAAGGGATCGTGCCCGACGTCATGCTGGACGAAACCGAGGAAGGCAATCTGTTTGCCGCCTTGCGCACGCGCGAGGCGGATCTGGAAAAACACCTGAGCAGCGGCCAGGGCGACGAACAAATCGTTGCCGGCAGCGAGAAAGCGCGCGAAGAGGCCCGACTCAAGCTCGAAGAAGAGCTCAAGAAGCCGCTGGCCGAGCGCAAGCTGCCGGAGTACGGCACCGACAAGGATTTTCAGCTGATCCAGGCCATCCACCAGCTCAAGGGGCAGCCTGTTCTGATCAGCAAGACCTTGGTGGAGCGCCCGGAAGAGAAGAAAGAAGAGTGAAAGCCAGCGCATGACAGACGAGCAACTGCTGCGCTACTCACGCCACATTCTGCTCAACGAAATCGGCATTGAAGGTCAGGCGCTGATCTCAGGCAGTCATGCCTTGCTGGTGGGCGCCGGCGGCCTGGGCTCGCCGGTCGCGCTGTACCTGGGCTCGGCCGGGGTCGGGCGCATCACGGTGGTCGATCATGATCGCGTCGACCTGACCAATTTGCAGCGGCAAATCGCCCACACCCTGGCGCGGGTCGGCCAGCCCAAGGTGCTGTCAATTCAAGCCGCCATTGCCGCCATCAACCCCGACGTGCAGGTGACGCCGCTCATGCAACGCGCCGATGCCGCGTTGCTGGACACCCTGGTGGCACAGGCCGATGTGGTGCTGGACTGTTGTGACAACTTTGCCACGCGCCACGCCATCAATCTGGCTTGTGTGAAGCACCGCAAGCCGCTGGTGTCGGGCGCGGCCATCCGCTTTGACGGCCAGGTCTGTGTCTACGACCCGCGTGACGCCAACTCGCCCTGCTACGCCTGCCTGTTCCCCCCGGACACCACTTTTGAAGAAACGCGCTGCGCCACGATGGGCGTTTTCGCGCCATTGGTGGGCATCATTGGGTCGATCCAAGCGGCTGAAGCGCTCAAGCTGCTCAGTGCTGCCGGGCGGCCCCTCACCGGGCGCCTGCTGATGCTCGATGGCCGCGCCATGGAGTTCACGCAAGTGCGCATCGCACGCCAGGCCGACTGTCCGGTCTGCGGCCAGGCGCAGTCAGCGCGCTGACTCATCGCGACACCGCATCGCACGGACCGTGACGCTGGCGGAAATCACGCGGCAACTCGGGTTGACTGGCGACGAACAAGCCCAGCCCCGCTGCTCGGGCACGGGCTTCCTCCACCGCATAGGGCCCGGGGTTGCCGCGCCAGCGGTAAGACCAAGCCTGGCCCGCACGCACCATTTGCGCACCCAGGTCATTCCCGTCGAGACCGATGCGCGCCAGGCCGCGTCCGTAAACATCATGGCGCCAGACCGTCACCTCGACATGCTGGTGCAGCACCCGGCGCTTCAACACTTCACGCGCGGCCTCACCCCCGGTCTGGCAAATCTCAGGCGCGTCGATGCCGTCAATGCGCAGTTTGCGCGGCCGGCCCCCTGCGTCCGGGCGCACCCAGAGCGTGTCACCATCCGAGACAAAGGTAACGTTGCCCGCAAAGGTTGATTTCGCCTGCGCCTCATTGCTGACCATCAGGAGGAGCAACCCCAGAAACGGCAGGAGCCGCCAAAGATTCAAGCGCGCCCGATGATGCAGGCGGTGGCCATCAATTCTTCCAGCAGGGCCAGCGACACCTGGCCCGACACCGAATACGGGTTCAACTCCGGCTTTTCGGCGTATTTGAGCAAAATGGAAGCATTGATCTTGGCCATATTGACCTGCCCCATGGTCCAGCCTCCAAAGCGGCGTTCGGTTATTTCTTCATAGTGCAGCAGCATCACGTCCTTGTGCCGGACATCTTTCTGAATATGACCATACAGCTCGCTCACTGCCATGCGCCCGCCCTCGATCGCCTGCAGAAAAATGCCGCCGCCGTAGCAAAGAATACCGGTAATGCCGCACTCGGGGTTGTGCTGGCGCGACTGCAGCAGAATGGCCTCGATGGCCGCCAAACTGGTGTCGGTCGCGCGACTGGCATAAAGCAAACGAACCAACATGATCAGCCTTCTTTCTTGGGAATAAGCGAGAGAAATTCACGGCGCAAATTGGGGTCCTTGAGGAAGGCGCCGCGCATGACGGAATTGATCATCTTGCTGTCGAGGTCCTTGACGCCGCGCCAGCCCATGCAGAAGTGAGTGGCCTCCATCACAATAGCCAGACCGTCAGGCTGGGTTTTTTGCTGGATCAAGTCGGCCAACTGGACCACCGCTTCCTCCTGAATCTGCGGTCGGCCCATCACCCACTCGGCCAGGCGTGCGTACTTGGACAAGCCAATGACATTGGTATGCTCGTTGGGCAGCACGCCAATCCAGATCTGGCCCACGATCGGACACAAATGATGGCTGCAGGCACTGCGCACGGTGATCGGGCCCACAATCATCAACTCATTGAGGTGCTCGGCGTTGGGAAACTCGGTGATGGTGGGTGCGCTGACGTAGCGGCCATTGAACACCTCTTGAAGATACATCTTGGCCACGCGCCGCGCCGTCTTGTCCGTGTTGTGATCATGGTCGGTGTCAATCACCAGGCTGCTCAAGACGCCTTCCATCTTGTCTTGCACTTCGTCAAGCAGCTGCTCCAACTCACCGGGCTCGATGAAATCGGCGATGTTGTCGTTGGCATGGAAGCGCTTGCGTGCTGCCAGCAGGCGTTCCCGAATTTTGACGGAGACGGGCGTACCCTCATCGGCATCGCTTGTGTTCATGGTGCTTTCACTTTTTTTAACATGGAAGAATGGTAGCAGCGTTTTACTTTCAATGTTTTTGGCCGCTAGCCCTTGTGTATTATGCATAGTAAGCTATATTTTTAATAGCGTTTTCCATTCAGGAAGAGCAGCATGCGCATCACGCCCAAGGCCACGCGATCCAGAAGGCGCTGGCGCCAAGGGCGGTTGGCATACGCCGTCGGGTCCACTCGCGCACCGTCTTGCAACATGGCCTGCTCCAGCCGGGCACGCAAATCCTGTGCGAAAGCCCCATCCTCCACCACCACGTTCGCCTCCCGCGCCAACAGCAAACTCAAAGGGTCCAGGTTGGAAGAGCCCACCGTCGCCCAATGACCATCAATCACGGCTACCTTGGCATGGAGAAAGCTGACCGAATACTCGTGGATTTCGACCCCCGCCGCCAACAACGCACCATACACGGACCGGGCTGCGTGGTATTGCATGAAGTACTCATAGCGCCCTTGCAGCAACAAACGGACCCGCACCCCGCGCTGCGCGGCATGCATCAGTCCCTGGCGCAGTTTGCGACCCGGCACAAAATAAGCATTGGCAATAATGATTTCATGACGGGCGGTACCAATCGCTTTGCGGTAGGCACGCTCGATCCGGAAACGGTTGCGCAAATTGTCGCGCAGGACCAGGTGGGCGTTGGTGTTGTAGCCCACCGCCTCAGCGGCCCCGGTGTTCGCATTTTTGCGCGTACCAGCATCAGACCCGACTTGCAGCTTCAGCTTCACCGCTTCCTGCAGCGCCAGCCAGGCCGCCAGAAAATCGCTTTGGCGCATGGTACTGGCCACCTGCAAGCGCCACCAGAACTGCGCCGTGGCCTCGTGCACGGCCTGCACCAGCGGGCCCGTTACCTGCACGGCAAAATCAAAACGGGGCGCCCTCAAAGTGCCATAGTTGGGGTCATACCAATCATCGAGCACATTGATGCCTCCGCAAAATGCCACCGTGCCATCCACCACGCACAGTTTGCGATGCAGGCGCCGCCAACGGCTCGGGATCAGCATCCCCAAGCGCCCGAGGGGTAAGAAAATTCGCCACTTGACACCCGCAGCATTGAAGCGGGAGGCCCACTGGGCCGCAAGACGCGGCGTGCCCACACCGTCCATCACCAGATACACCGCCACGCCGCGTTGCGCCGCCTGCTCCAAGGCAATGGCCACACTTTCACCGGCGGCCTCGACACTGAAGATGTAAGTCTCCATCCGGACTTCATGCGCACTACGCTCAATCGCGCGAACCAGTGCCGGAAAAAACGTCTGCCCGCCCTGCAGCAGTTGAATCTGGTGACCGGGGCGGGGTTGTGGCATGGCTTCTTAGGGTGCTGGGGACCGGGTCTGCACGCCGGTGTGAATGTGGTGGCTGGCAGCCCGCAAGATAGTCATGCAGGCACCGTGGGGTCCACCAACTTGGACAGCAGCAGACAAGCTTCGGCGTTGGAAGGGGAAAAACACGCGGCCGCCGCTTCCAGACAAGGCAGCCACTGGTAAGCCGTATGCTCGCGCGGACACAGGCGCACCGGGGTGGCGGCGGGCACCTGCAAGCCAAACAAATGCTCCGTGTTGCGCGTGACGCCGGGGGCGTAACGATGGCGCCAGCGCGGGTAGATGTCATAAACATTTTCAAGTTGCCAGTCGTGCAAATGAGCGGCCAACGGGGTACCCGGGCCGCAATCAATGCCGGTTTCCTCCCGCACTTCACGCACCGCGGTGTGCCCAAAAGTCTCTTCGAGCGTGTCTTTGCTGCCGGTAACCGATTGCCAGAAATCAGGCGCATCGGCCCGTCGAATGAGCAACACATCGAGCGCCGGGGTGTAAATCACGACCAGGACGGATTGGGGAATCTTATAAATTGCAGGCATAAAAAGAGAGGGCGCCGATCAAGCGCCCTTTCATTTTGCCTGAAGCCCGCTGCGCCGAGCTTGATCAAGCCGTTTTTGCCACCTCAGGCGTGCGCAGGCGAATATGCAGTTCACGCAATTGTTTTTCGTCCACGCTTGACGGCGCTTGCGTCAGCAGGCACTGGGCGCGCTGGGTTTTCGGGAAGGCGATCA
>JANYHL010000079.1 GCA_025359085.1 Gammaproteobacteria bacterium | reverse complement strand
GCCGACGCTCAAGACAGTGGCACAAGCTGCGACAGCCCTTTCGGTGTTGCCAATGCCCTAAGCGCCCATCTAATCAAGGCAAACTCAAACAACAGGGGAAACTTCTACGAAGTCAGAAACCTGGTTTGCGACACCAGCACTGCCCCCAACCGCCTGATGACCTATGACCCGGACACCAAGCAATGGAAAGGCCTGTGCTATCGCTACCCGAGCGGCAAGTACAAGCCAGTCGGCCAGTTCCAGATGAATGCGGACAACCTGCGCGTATCGGTGCTCAGCTACTTGCAAGACGACAACCGCTCGCGCTACGGCGGGGTGCTGCGTGCACCGCTCAAATACCTGGGCCCCAAAAACTACGACAGCAACTTTAATTTACTCACAGCTGCCAATGCCCGCAACGAATGGGATGCCACAACAGGGGTGCTAATCGTTAACCCCCAAAGTGGGGATGCAAGCTATGGTGACCAAGGCTTTGGCCAAAGTGGGGTCATCAATTACGTCAACAAGTTCGGCACACTCAACCCCGACAGCATTGGCAAGTACAAAGAACTTGACCCAGTCAGCGAGCTGTATTACGAGGCCATTCGCTACCTCCAAGGCAACAAGCAGCCGACACCCGAAGCCATTGCAGGCTTGACCGGCACAGCGGCATCCGTCAAGGCTCTTCAAGAAAACTTTCCGGCGTATCGAACTTGGACAGATCCCTTCGCAGGCTTCACGGACACCACCGATACGGGCAAAGGCTGCCTGAGAAACAGCATCCTGACCATTGCCGATGTATTTACCCACAGTGACCGGTCACTGCCCGGCAACAACGTGACCACTAATAGCGACTTTGCCCGCAGTGTGGAAACAAGCCCGGCGCTGGACGTGCCTCTGTGGACCAATGTGGTGGGCAGCTTTGAAAGCCAAACAAACTCCACGGCAACGGTAACTTACACCGACAGCCAAGGCCGTACCCAAACTGCCGCCAATATAACGGGTAATACGCTTTATCCCGCACTGAACAATGCCGCTAGCGTCGATACCGGAGCGACCGGGGGTTCGTACTATATGGCAGGCCTCGCGTATTGGGCCAACACCCAGAGTTTTCGTACCGACCTGCCAAAAGGGCGGATTAAAACTTACTCGATTGATGTCAATGAAAACCGGGCCAGCGACAACGTCGATTTCCGTCGGACGCGCCAACTCTACCTCGGCGCCAAATATGGCGGCTTTGACGACAGTGCGTCTGGCAATACCGGCAACCCTTATGCGGGTGGTACCAACGTGCTCTGGCAGGCCACGGACGGGGATGCCAAAAACTATTTCCTGGTCAGTGATGCGGCGAAGTTTCTCGACTCCCTTTCCGAAGTATTTGCACGAATCGTTGAGGAAACCGGCAGTATTGCAGGCGGAGCCATTTCCACACAGCGCCTCACAGTAGGCCAGGCAGCGGCCGTATTCCAGGCTCGCTTTAACCCGGTTGCCAACTTCTGGAGCGGTCGTTTGCTCAAGTTCCCCCTCTCGTTGGACACGGCGGGTACGTCACTTGTCATAGGCGCCACTCCCACTTGGGAGGCGGGTCAGGTATTGACCAATGACACCTTAATAGACAATGGCGCGGCCAGAAACATCGTTATTGGCGCACCAATTGGAGCGCAGGCGACCGTTGCGCCTACACTTTTCAACTGGACTGATCTTGCACAGACCCACAAAGATTCACTCAATACGGTGCCCTACACCAGCATTGTTACGACTGACACCTTGGGTGTGGACAGGCTGGCCTACCTGCGGGGGGACCGGAGCAAGGAAATCAAGCCCAGCACCCCATTGGGGCCGTTCCGGCCGCGCGACATCGTGCTGGGGGACATTGTCAACAGCGGCTTGGTCTACATGGGCACGCCATCGGGAAGCATCGGCGGCACGGACTACAACACGTTCTTCAATACCAATAAAACTCGCAAGCCCGTTATTTTTGTCAATGCCAACGACGGAATGCTGCACGCTTTTTACAATATCAATGGCAAGGAGGCATTCGCCTACATACCGGGATTTGTTGCGGGCAAACTGAATCAGATACCCGATCAGGACTATAGTCACTTCAGCATCAACGATGCCACACCTGCAGTGTTTGAGGCTTATGTCAGCAGCCAGTGGCGCAGTATTTTGGTTTCCGGTGTGGGCGCCGGTGGGCAGGGAATTTTTGCCCTGGATGTGACCAATCCGGAAACATTTACCAAAGACAATGTACTCTGGGAGTTCACAGACCGTGATCATTCAGCGATGGGCAACGTGATTGGCACACCCCAGATCGTGAAGCTTCGCACCACCGACTATGGCGTAACCCCTGCCTACAAATGGTATGCCGTGGTCGCCAGTGGCGTCAACAATTACGCAGCAGATGGTTACGCCTCTGCCACGGGAAATCCTTCCATTTTTATCATCGATCTATCGAACAATCCAGCCAGTAATGGGGGCGTCGCCTGGACGGAAGGCACGAATTTCTGGCGCATCGAGCTCCCCCAAGCCAGCACCGCGATTGCCCAAGGCCTGGGGGGATTTAGCACCGTTAAAAACTCGCAGACTGGCGCCGTCGACAGCCTGTATGCAGGCGACATGCAGGGCAATGTCTGGAAGCTTGATTTCACACTCAAGGGCACCAGCAACTTGACCACGAATGCAACAACCAATTTAACAAAATTCAACGCCAAGGCAGGCACCAGCACTACCTTTTTCATCGCCAAAGACAGCAGCGGAGCACTGCAACCCATCACAGGGGAACCCGTCATCATCAATGCTTTTTATGACAGCAAACTGATCTCCTTTGGCACCGGGAAGTACCTGGAAAGTTCAGATGCCAGCGCGCCAATGGCGGTCGGGGCCTCGTTTTATACGCTTTTGGATAACACCCAAACAATTACCGGACGTTCTCTATTGCAGCCCGGCAGCGTTTCGAGCAGTGGCATCGTCACGGTTCCCAGTTTTGTCTATGGCATGCCACCGACGACAGGAACATCCGCGCTGAAAATGGGTTGGTATATAGATTTTGACAAGAGCATTGGCGAGCGCCAGATCAGCGATATCACCACCGAGTTTGGCCAGCTGTTTTTTGGTTCACTGTTCCCGACAAAAGGCTCATGCGGTGAGGGAGGAGGTCGGTTTTATGCAATGAACTCACTCACGGGTAACGGGGTGTCAGAGTTATCGCAGGTTGGCATATTGGCAGCACCCCTGGTTTTGGAAATTGGCAGCACGGGGCTCACCCTCAGTGACACCAGCGGTCAACGAACAGCAACCCGGCGTGTTGCTATCATTACACAGGGCTCCAAGGGGCTGAAGGTCGCCGCCACTGGCGGTGGCGGACTTGCCTACAACGAACAAGTAGGACGGCTCAGCTGGCGTCAAATCAACAACTACCGTGAAAACAAGAATAACTAACCCCTACGGATAACCATGAGTTCCCAATCCCCTTCTCCATTCGCCGGGCCACGCCGCCAATCCGGCTTTACACTGATTGAGTTGATGATCACCGTCGCGATCATCGGCATATTGGCGTCACTTGCGTACCCTGCCTACACCGATTCAGTGCGCAAGGGCAAGCGGGCTGAAGCTCGGGCAGCGCTCATGAACCTGCTACAACAACAGGAACGTTACCTGACCCAAATGAACACCTACGAAACCTTCACGGCAGGCACACCAGGCACACTGCCGTTCAAGGCGTATTCCGCGACCGACGGCACCTCGGCCCAAAGCAGTCACTTGCTCGGAGCCAGACTGTGTCAAGCGGTAGGCACTGTCACCCCCCAAAAACGTGATTGCATCGAAGTGTTCGCCGAGCCCCAAGCCAGTGTATTTTCCGACCCGCAAGTGACTTCCCTGGCGATCGACACTCAGGGCAGGAGAACTTGCACAGGTAGCAATATTGATCGCTGCTGGAAGTAAAGTCACAGCCATGTTGCTCAAGAATCGAACAAAGCAGCGTCTGAGAGATTGCCTTTCCCGCCGTCAAATCGGCTTTACCTTGATTGAATTGCTCGTAACTATTGCCATTGCGACCGTCCTGATGCTGGTGGCAGTACCAAGTTATACCGCGTTCCGACGCAATTCGCAGCTGTCAGATGCCGTCAGCAATTTCATTGCAGCAGCCAATACTGCACGAGCCAATGCCATGAAGCAGGGGCTTAACACCTACCTTGTGCCCAACGACACAACAACGGGCTGGCGTTCCGGTTGGATGGTTTACGCTGATTCAAACTGGAATCAGGCCTATGACGCCGGCACTGATGAAGTGGTGCTGCGTCATGAGCCATTAAGTGCCGACATCACACTCAATATTCCAACCACCAGCAGTCTGACAGATGGTTATTTGCTGTTTAACGGCAGTGGCTACCCGCGATTGAAAACAGGGGCCTTTGGCGGCGGAACGATCGTGATGAGCAATACATCGCCGCGTTCAAGTTCAATCATCATTGACCCTGCGGGTCGAGTGCGGTCCTGCAAGACAGGATCAACGGGTTGCTAACGCCGACTTTCTTTTCAGCCCCCGCACTGACGTGACAACAAGCCTGCCGCAACAACCCATGAGCGTCGCGCTCGACCTAGCTCACGCGGCATTGCTCATTGCCCCACCCAATCCGAGAGTGGGCTGCGTCATGACAGACGGCAGCGGAGGCATTCTTGGCCAGGGCCACACCCAGCGCACCGGCGGCCCGCACGCCGAAATCATGGCCCTGCGCGACGCGGTCGCGCGCGGCCATTCAGTTGCAGGCGCCACCGCCTATGTCACTTTAGAACCCTGCTCGCACCAAGGCCGCACCGGCCCGTGCTGCGATGCACTGATTGCCGCGGGTATCAAAAAAGTCGTCGCCTCCATGGCGGACCCCAACCCCCTGGTTTCGGGCCAGGGCTTCGCGCGCCTGCGCGCAGCGGGTATTGAAGTCATCGTTGGCCCAGGTGCCGAAGAATCGCGTGAACTCAACATCGGCTTTTTCAGCCGCATGATCCGCAAGACGCCCTGGGTACGCCTGAAGATGGCCGCCTCGCTGGATGGCAAGACGGCCCTGGAAAACGGCACGAGCCAGTGGATTACCTCGGAGGCCGCGCGTACCGACGGCCATGCCTGGCGCGCGCGCGCCAGCGCCGTGCTGACCGGCATTGGTACCGTGCTCACCGACAACCCTCGGTTGGATGTGCGGCTGGTCGACACGCCGCGCCAGCCCCACCTGGTGATCGTGGACAGTCGGCTTGAAACCCCACTGGATGCTCAACTATTAATAGCTGGTCGCGCTTGCTACATCTACGCTGCAGCCAGAAATGATATAAAAAAAACAGCGCTTGAAGCGTGCGGCGCCACCGTGATTTACATGCCGGGTCGCCTGCCGGGAACAGAACACAAGGTAGACCTCGCCGCCATGCTGCGGGACTTGGCCGCACGTGAAATCAACGAACTGCACGTCGAAGCCGGGCATAAGCTCAATGGCTCCTTCATTCGGGAAGGTCTGGTGGATGAATTTTTGATCTACCTCGCGCCGATGCTGATTGGGCTGGGCAGCGGCATGGCCCACTTTGGGCCGATCACGCAACTCAGTGATGCCGTGAACCTGCGCTTTCACAGCATAGAGTCCGTCGGCCCCGACCTGCGCCTCCTCGCCCGGCCGCCGGGACGCGAAGCGTTTTGAACAGTCCTTACCGACAAATCCAGAATCGCTATTTATTACATAGCTACTTAGCCAATAACCACGTGGGCTATCGCCCGAAAAGTCTTGCAAATTCAAGACCGTCCCATTCCCTGCGAAAATAACCCCATGTTTACTGGAATCATCACTGGCGTGGGGCGCATCGTCGCCGCTCACGCCCTCGGCAGCTCTTCAACCCACGGCAAGCGCTTGAGCATCGAGTGCCCGCCCGTTTTCCTTGACGATGTCGGTTTGGGCGACAGCATCGCCCTCAACGGCGCCTGCATGACGGTGAGCTCGCTCACTACCGCACAACACCAATTCACGGTGGATGTGTCTGCTGAGTCACTGGACAAAACCACCGGGCTGGCGCAGCTGGGCGCCATCAACCTGGAGAAAGCCCTGCGCGCGCATGACCGCCTGGGTGGCCACATCGTGTCGGGCCATGTCGATGGCACCGGCCGAGTCACGCATTTTGCGCAGATCGGCGAGAGCTGGGAACTGCGGGTGTTGGCCCCCAGGGCGCTGGCCAAATACCTGGCCTTCAAAGGGTCGATCACGGTCAACGGCGTCAGCCTGACCGTCAACCGCATCCACGATAGGCAAGACGGTTGCGAGATGAGCATCAACCTGATTCCGCACACGGTTCAAAATACGGCGCTTGGCACACTGGCAGCAGGCTCCCATGTCAACCTCGAAATTGATCTGATCGCGCGCTATGTGGAGCGCATGCTCAACGTAGACCCCCAACAAACAAGTCTGGCGCCTTAACGCGTTAGCCGCCTTGCCCCTCACATTTAGCCCATCACGAAAGCCCCCGCATGACCGCCCCCTCCCCCGTAGCAATTTCCCCAGTTGAAGACATCGTGGCCGACATGCGCGCTGGCCGCATGGTGATTCTGGTCGATGAAGAAGACCGCGAGAACGAAGGCGACCTGGTGCTGGCGGCGGACCACGTCAGCGCTGAGACCATCAACTTCATGGCCCGTTTTGGCCGCGGCCTGATTTGCCTGACCCTCACCCGCGGCCTCTGTGAACGCCTGCAACTGCCACCCATGACGGCGCGCAATGGCGACAAAAAAGGAACTGCCTTTACGGTGTCGATTGAAGCCGCTGAAGGCGTCACCACCGGCATCTCTGCCGCCGACCGCGCCCGCACCGTGCAAGCGGCGGTGGCCAAAAACGCCCATCCCGACGACCTGGTGCAACCGGGTCACATTTTTCCGCTGCAAGCGGTGGAGGGCGGTGTGCTGATGCGCGCTGGTCATACAGAAGCGGGCTGCGACCTGGCCGCCATGGCGGGCTGCACGCCCGCCGCCGTCATTTGCGAGATCATGAAAGACGACGGCACCATGGCGCGCCTGCCCGACCTGCAACTGTTTGCGGCCGAGCATGGCCTCAAGATTGGCACCATTGCCGACCTGATCGCGCACCGCAGCCGGGTCGAGTCGCTGGTTGAAAAAATGGGCTCGCGACCGATCCACACCGCTTTTGGCGAGTTCACCATTCACGCATTCAAAGACAAAACCGCGCACGGCGTGCATCTGGCACTGGTCAAAGGCGAATGGGCCACAGGCGACACGGTATTGGCCCGCGTGCATGAGCCGCTGTCGGTGCTCGATGGGCTCGAAGTCGGCCGCGCCATGCACTCATGGAGTCTCGATGCCGCGCTGGCCCGCATCGCCTCCGAAGGCAGTGGCGTGGTGGTACTGCTCAATTGCGGCGAGAGCCCCAAGCAATTGTTGGCCCAGTTTGACGGCACCGCGCGCGCCAGCCACGGGCCGGAACGGGGGCGCATGGACCTGCGCAGCTACGGCATCGGCGCCCAGATTCTGCGCGAATGCGGCGTCCACAAAATGCAGCTCATGGGCAACCCGCGCCGCATGCCCAGCATGACCGGCTACGGCCTGGAAATTGTGGGTTATTTGGGGAAAACGAATGCTTGACGCAAATCAAGGGGCTCTGGTCGCCAGTGACAGCCGCCTGAACGGCAAAAAGTTGCACATTGCCATTGTTCAGGCGCGTTTCAATGAACCCATTACCAACGCCCTGGCGCAGGCCTGCAAGGCCGAGTTGCTGGCGCTGGGCGTGCTGGACAAACACATTGACATCGTTCAGGTGCCTGGCGCCCTGGAGGTGCCGGTGGCCCTGCTGTCCCTGGCCGAAAAGTTGAAATATGACGCGCTGGTGGCCGTAGGCTGCATCATTCGCGGTGAAACTTATCATTTCGAGTTGGTTGCCAATGAATCCGGCGCCGGTGTGAGCCGGATTGCACTTGATTACCAATTGCCCATCGCCAACGCCATCCTGACGACCGAGAATCTGGAGCAGGCTGTGGCCCGCCAAACCGAAAAAGGGCGCGACGCCGCCCGCGTTGCCGTTGAAATGGCTAATTTACTAAGTGACATCTAATGACTGAGCAACCCACCCACCCCGCCGGCAGTCGCCCGCCCCGCCAGTCCCGCACCGGCCTCACCAGTACCGGCGCGCGCAAAGCCGGCAGCAAGTCGGACCGTTCGCGGGCTCGTGAATTTGCCCTGCAAGCGCTGTACCAAAGCCTGGTCGGCAAAAACACAGTGTCTGACATTGACGCCTTCACCCGTGATTTGGCCGGCTTCTCCAAAGCCGATTCACTGCATTTCGATACGCTGCTGCAGGGCTGCACCGAGCAGGCCGCAGCGTTGGACGCCTTGCTGCTGCCGCTGCTGGACCGCAAATTTGCCGAAATTTCGCCCATTGAGCACAGCATTTTGTGGATTGGCGCTTTTGAGTTGCAGCACTGCCTGGACGTGCCATGGCGCGTGGTACTCAATGAATGCGTTGAATTGGCCAAAGAGTTTGGCGGTACTGACGGTCACAAGTACGTGAACGCCGTGCTCAACAGCCTGGCGCCGAGCTTGCGTGCGGCCGAAGTGAACGCCGACCGAGGCAAAACTCGCGCATGAGAATTTCTGAGCGCGCTCAGCGCATCGAGCCTTTCTATGTGATGGAGGTCGCCAAGGCGGCGTCAGCACTGGCGGCTGAAGTCGCGCACAGCGCGTCACCCATGATCTTTTTGAACATTGGCGAGCCAGACTTCACCGCCCCGCCGTTGGTGCAGGAAGCGGCCTGCAAATGCGTACACGACGGCTTGACGCACTACACGCAGGCGACCGGCATGGGGCTCCTGCGCGAGCGCATCAGCGCCTGGTATCTGAGCCGCTTCCATGTCCAGGTGCCGGCCAGCCGCATTGTGATCACCGCCGGCGCCTCTGCCGCCCTGCAACTGGCCTGTCTGGCACTGGTTGAGTCGGGTGACGAGATCCTGATGCCCGACCCCAGCTACCCCTGCAACCGGCAGTTTGTGTCAGCCGCCGACGGCAGCGCGGTGATGATCCCCGCCACGGCGGACGAGCGCTTTCAGCTCAGCGCCGACAAGGTGCAAGCTAGCTGGGGGCCCAAAACGCGTGGCGTTTTGCTGGCTTCGCCCTCCAATCCCACCGGCACTTCCATTGCGCCAGACGAGCTGCGCCGTATTCATCAGGTGGTGAACCAAAAAGGCGGGATCACGCTGGTCGATGAGATCTACCTTGGCCTGAGCTTTGAGGCCCAGTATGGTCAAACGGCGCTGGCGCTTGACGACGACATCATCAGCATCAACAGTTTCAGCAAATACTTCAACATGACCGGCTGGCGCCTGGGCTGGCTGGTGGTGCCACAGCGGCTTGTACCGGTGATTGAACGTCTGGCGCAAAACCTGTTCATCTGCCCCAGCACCATCGCCCAATATGCCGCACTGGCCTGCTTTGAGTCGGACAGCTTGCTTGAGTACGAGCGCCGCCGCGCGGAGTTCAAGGCCCGGCGTGACTACTTCATACCGGCACTCAACGCCCTCGGGCTCACCGTGCCGGTCATGCCCGACGGCGCTTTTTACGCCTGGGCCGACTGCTCGTCTGTTTGCCAGACGCGCGGCGTCAAAGACAGCTGGGACTTGGCCTTTGACCTCATGCAGCACGCCCATGTGGCGGTCACACCCGGGCGCGATTTTGGCCGGGCGGACGCCCACAATTTCATCCGCTTTTCAACTGCCAGCTCAATGGCGCAGCTGCATGAAGCCATCGCACGCTTAAAAGCCTATCTGGAACCCCTGAAATGAATCAAGATTTGTCGATCCTGCGCCTGGTGCTCAACGCCAGTGTTGTTGTGCAACTGGTGATGTTGCTGCTGGTGGTGGTCTCCATGGCCAGCTGGGCCGCCATTTTTCGCAAGCTGTTCGCCCTGAAGCGGGTGAAATTGCTCAACGACACCTTTGAGCGCGAGTTCTGGTCCGGCACCAGCCTCAATGATTTATTTGCCGCCGCCGCCCAAAACGCCCGCGACTCCGGCCCCTTGGAGCGCATTTTTGCCAGCGGCATGCGCGAATACCAAAAACTGCGCGAGCGCCATATCACCGACGCCAGCACGCTGATGGACGGCGCCCGCCGCGCCATGCGAGCCAGCTACCAGCGCGAACTCGACGTGGTGGAGGCCAATTTGTCATTTTTGGCCTCGGTCGGCTCGGTGTCACCCTATCTCGGCTTGTTTGGCACCGTCTGGGGCATCATGCACGCCTTCACCGGGCTGGCGTCCATGCAAACCGTGACCCTTGCCACTGTGGCGCCGGGCATTGCCGAAGCGCTGGTAGCTACGGCCATTGGCCTGTTTGCCGCCATTCCCGCCGTGGTGGCCTACAACCGGTTTGCCCATGACATTGACCGCATCGCGATCCGGCTGGAAACCTTCATTGAAGAGTTCTCCAATATCCTGCAGCGCAACGTCAGCGCCCAGTCGGCCTCCGGCCACTGAAAGGAGCCCGAGCATGGCCTCAGTCACAAGTCGCGGACGCGGTCGGCGCACCATCAGCGAGATCAACATGGTGCCCTTCATCGACGTGATGCTGGTGCTGTTGATCATCTTCATGGTCACCGCACCGCTGATCACGCCCAGCGTGATCGACCTGCCCAGCGTCGGCAAAGCCGCTCGCCAACCCGATCAGGTGATTCAAATCATCATCGACAAAGATGAATCAATCACCATGAAAGTGAGAGAGAAGTCCACCGCGCTCGGGCTCAAGGGCCTTGCCAGCGCGGTCAAACAAGTGCAAAGCGGCGCCGCCAGCTCGGCCGTGGTCATCAGCGCCGACAAAAGTATCAAGTACGAGTCGGTCGTCAAAGTCATGGACACGCTGCAGCGCGCCGGTGTGCAGCGCGTAGGCTTGTCGGTGCAACTGGTCAACTGAGGTTCAGGCGTGCACGCGGCCACTGATCGTCTCGAATTTGCGCCACCGCCTGCGCCGGGACTGCTGCGCGCCCTGGCCTTGGCCGTGCTGGCGCACGCCTTCTTGCTGGCTGCACTGACTTGGGGTGTGCACTGGAAGAGCGACGCCATCAGCGTCAGTGCGGAGGCCGAGTTGTGGTCGGCCGTGCCGCAAGCAGCGGCGCCGAAGTTGCTTGAAGTGCCACCCGAGCCGGTCGTGGCACCTTTTACACCAAAAGCACCCATCGTCACGCCCGCACCCAAGCCGCCACCAACTGTCCGGGCGCCAGAGGCCCAGTCGAACCTGCCTGACCCTGACATCGCCCTGGAGCGCGAGAAACTGCGTCAAAAAAAGACGCTCGAACTCAAAAAACAGCAGGAGTTGGACAAACAACGCCTGGAGAAACAGCGTCTGGAGCAACTGAAACAAGAAGAATTGAAACAAAAAAAGCAGCAGCTTGAAAAACAGCGCTTGCAAAACCAACGCGACAACGACAAAAAAGTCGCTGAAGAAAAAAAGAAATCCGCGCAAGAGACCCAGCGCAAAGAAGCCCTGCAAACGCAGGAGGATGCGAAAAAGCTGGCGCTCCAGCGCAAAGCCAATATCGATCGCATGACCGGCCTGGCCGGCGCCAGCGGCGCGCCCTCGGCCCGGGGCACGCAACTGCAATCTAGCAGCCCGTCCGACAGCTATGCCGGACGCATTCGCGCCCGCATCAAACCCAACATCGTGTTCGCCGATGAAATTGGCGGCAACCCAGCCGCCGAAGTTGAAGTTCGTACCTCACCGGACGGCACCATCATCAGCCGCAAGCTCACCAAACCCAGCGGCATCAAATCCTGGGATGAGGCCGTCCTGCGCGCCATCGACAAAACAGAAGTGCTGCCGCGTGATGTCGACGGACGCGTCATCAGCCCCTTGACCCTCGTCTTCACACCAAAAGACTGAGACAGAGCGTCAAGTACACTTGCCCAACCTAAAAATCAGTTAAAACTTGTCAAGGGAGCGGCCCATTGCACCGCCCTCAGCAACAAGGCCTTGCTTAGTGTCAATCGAACCATCATCAGCCAGCCGTCCCATACCGCAGCACATTGCCATCATCATGGATGGCAATCGGCGTTGGGCCAGGCAGCGTAGTCTTCCGGTGGCGCTGGGCCATGCCAATGGCGCTCGCCAAGTGCGAAGAATCGTGCAAGCCTGCGCAGAGCGCGGTGTGCGCTACCTCACCCTGTTTGCCTTCAGCACTGAAAATTGGCGCCGCCCACAGGACGAAGTCTCCAGTCTTATGGGTTTGATGACGCTCTACCTGCAAAAAGAAGTCAAGAACATGAGCGCCAAAGGCGTGCGCCTGAAAATCGTGGGCGACACCTCCGGTTTTAATGAGCGCATTCAAAGCCTGATCGTTGAGGCGCAAGAAAAAACCGCCCACAACAACACCATCACGCTCACCATCGCGGCCAACTACGGCGGCCGCTGGGACGTGCTTGAAGCCGTCAAGTTGTGGCAAGCAGCGCACCCCGGCGAGTCGGTCGATGGGCTGGATGAAGCTGCCCTGAACGCCCACCTCGGTCTTTCATATGCGCCTGACCCTGATTTACTCATTCGCACCGGCGGCGAGTCGCGCATCAGCAACTTCATGCTGTGGCAGCTGGCCTACACCGAGCTCTTTTTTACCGATGCCTTGTGGCCTAGCTTTACCCCCGAGGAATTGGACCGCGCCCTCACCTGGTACGGCACCCGTGAACGCCGCTTTGGTGGCAGTACCAAAATTTAATCAGCTACACTGCCCGGCTTCCAGCGGCTGAGTGAACTAGCCAAGAACTTTCAGAGAACCCAGTCCATGACGCTACAAGAATTTGCTTTCAGCGCGCCCCAGAACGCCTTTAAATCACCCAAAACCGCAATCTGCGTTCTGCTCGTGGCTAGTTTGTTCTGCGGACTCAGCGTGGCGCAAGTCGTGGCACCCATGTCTGCAGGTGGCGCTTCAGGTGGCGCAACTGGCTTTTCGTCGGGTCCGTCGGCCGGTGCGCCAGGCTCCGCTGCTGGCACTGGGGCTGCAAGCGGCTACTCGTCCACGGTACCCGCAAGTACGCTCTCTCCTGCCGCGATGGCTGCGGCCAGATCTGCCGGCCTTACAGGTGCTGCGGACGCCGAAGGCACGCAACCCGGCGCAGGCCTGGGCACCGATAAAGCCAGCTTTAAAACCTCTAATGGCCAGTTGCCGCCGCTAGGCACCAACCAGTTTGCCAGTTTTGTGCAAGAAACCACGGGCCGCAACTTGCCTTTGTATGGCTACAACCTGTTTAGCGGCAGCAGCTTTCCCGCCCTGACCAATGTGCCCGTGCCCGCCAACTACGTGCTGGGGCCAGGGGACGACATCAGCATCAAAATCTGGGGCGCCATTGACGTCAACCTTAACCTGCCGATAGACCGCAACGGCCAGGTTACTATCCCTAAGGTGGGTCCAGTCACCGTAGCGGGCACCCGCGCCGACCAACTGGAGGCTCTGCTCAAGACCCATGTGGGGCGCGTGTACAACAACTTTGAGCTCAGCGCCACTCTGGGCCGCCTGCGCTCCATTCAGGTGTTTGTGGTGGGCCAGGCGCGCCAACCCGGCATGCTCACCGTGTCGAGCCTGTCCACCTTGATCAGCGCTTTGTTCGAGAGCGGTGGCCCGTCCGCCACCGGTTCCATGCGCCAGATCCAGCTCACACGAGCTGGCAAGACGGTGTCCACCATCGACCTCTACAAGTTTATCCACAGCGGCGACACCAGCGCCGATGCACGCCTGCTGCCCGGTGACGTCATCGTCATTCCTCCCGCCGGCCCGCGCGTGGCCCTGTTGGGCGCGCTGGACAGCCCCGCCATCTACGAGCTCGCGGGCAAGGAAGAAACTCTCGCCAAGCTCTTGTCATACAGTGGGGGTCAGCAAGTCTTGACCAGTTCGCACAAGATACTGATCGAGCGCATCAACCCAGCCCAAGGCAAAGCCCCACGCGCCGTTGAAGAACGTGCACTGACTCCCGAGGGCCTCAACTCCACGGTGCGGGACGGCGACGTCGTCACCCTGTTCAAGATCAGCCCCGAGTTTGCCAACGCCGTCACTTTGCGCGGCAATGTAGCCAAACCTTTGCGCTACGCCTTCCGCCCGGGCATGAAAGTGTCTGATCTGATTCCCGAGGGCAGTGCCTTGATTCAGGA
Source organism: Gammaproteobacteria bacterium (assembly GCA_025359085.1). Classification (GTDB taxonomy): domain Bacteria; phylum Pseudomonadota; class Gammaproteobacteria; order Burkholderiales; family Burkholderiaceae_C; genus Rhodoferax. The sequence continues at coordinate 12,325 of JANYHL010000079.1, read as the reverse complement.
TGACTACTACAGCCGCAAAAATATCATGGTGCAGTACGAGTTGCCCAAACAGTTCCAGGTAGAACGTACGTCTGAAGCAAGCAACTATCGTCGTGATGGCAACCTGGTCCAAAACGGGCCGAACAAACAAGTCTCGGTAGATCAAATAATCAACGACGTAAAAAACCAGCTTAACGAAATTAATTGGGACTATGCGTCCATAGAGCGGCTCGATGCCAAAGAACTGCGCACCACGCTGATTCCTTTTAACCTGGGTAAAGCTGTCAAGGACAAAGACCCCGCCAACAACCTCACACTGCAGGCTGGCGACGTGGTCACCATTTTTAGCGTCAACGACCTGCCGGTACCGACCGAAAAACGCAATCAGTTTGTGCGCATCGGGGGCGAGGTCATGGTGCCGGGCATCTACCAAATTCAGCCCGGCGAGACCTTGCCCGGTCTCGTCCAACGAGTCGGCGGCTTCAGCCAAAACGCGTTTGTCTACGGCACTGTCTTTACCCGGGAGTCCACCCGCGTCCAGCAACAAGAAAACATCAACAAGTCGATGCGCCGCATGGAATCAGACATCAACGCGCAAACAGCCTCTGCCTTGCAAAACGCCAGCAGCGCAGACAAGGCAACGACTCTGCAAGTGCAGATTGAAAATCAGAAAAATTTACTCAGACGTCTGCAAAGCCTCAAGGCCAACGGCCGCATTGCGCTGGAGCTTGACCCCGATAACCCCGTACCACCCGCCATTGCGCTGGAAGATGGTGACCAGATCATTGTTCCGCACCGGCCCAGCTTTGTAGGTGTTTTTGGTGAAGTGTTCGCCGAGAGCTCATTTATCCACAAACCCGGGTCCACCGTCAGCCACTACATCGACAAAGCCGGCCTCACCCGCGACGCCGACACCGACAACCTGCTGCTGATCCGCGCTGACGGCTCGGTGGAAGGTAGCGCACGCCGTTCATTATTCTGGAGCAGCGGCGTACTGGACAAGAAGCTCAACCCCGGCGACTCCATTTTTGTCCCCGGGTCCATTGACCGCCGGACCGCCTACACCCAGTTCATAGAAGGCGCCAAAGACTGGACCACCCTCCTGTACCAGTTTGGCCTGGGCGCCGCTGCCCTGAAGACCATTCGCAACTAACGCTCACGATTCGATCCAGCAGCCCCCTCGATCACGCGAGACACGACCAGGCTGGTCAGCTTCCCCTATGCTGAGGTCGCGAACGTCTTTGATAACTTCGGCCCGGGGAAAGAAAATAGGCCTTGGCAAGCCCCGGTTTGTTGGCAACTCGCAGATAGTCGACACTCGCTATTTTTTTCAAAGAACAGTTTTCATTGCATGCAAGATGAACACGGGAATCGGGTTGTCTGAAAGCTTTTGTAGTTAAGGCAATCCCTAATTCAGCACTCCGCAACAAGCTTGACAAGCTGATCTGACACTCTGCGCAACTGATCAGCGCTCACCATGAATGGCGCAATCTCGGCCAGCGGCACCAACACGAAGGCGCGTTCCCCCATACGCGGATGCGGAATCGTGAGTGCCTCACTCTGGATGCGCGCGTCGCCATAGGTCAAAAGGTCCAAATCCAAGGTGCGCGGTGCGTTGCGAAAAGGACGCTGGCGCCCGGCTATTTGCTCCAGCGCTTGCAACTGCGCCAGCAGCGCTGGCGCCGTCAAGATCGTCTGGATTTCGACCACGGCATTGACATAATCCGGGCCATTGGCGTCCAATGGTGCGGTTAGGTACAGGCCGGAGCGCTTGATCAGGCTGATCCCATCAATCAACGCCAGATCAGTCAGGACCTTCAGGATTGTTGCCTGCGGGTCACCCAGATTGGCACCCAGCGCAATATAAGCAGTGACCGGAGCACGGGCCAAGGCGTTCAAACGCCAGCGTCCGGCACCGGTTCGCCACCGCTCATGGGGCCACTGCTGCGCCGGCGGCGACGGCGTTTTTTGGGTGCATCTGAGTCAGAGGAGCTGGTGGCTTGATCTTCCGGCGCGTCGGCAACCGCCTGGGCACGGGCGTGATCCTCATGAACACCAGACGGCGTTGCATCGCGTGCAACGGGCGCCTTGTGCACGCGCGGCGCTCGCTGGCGCTGCTGTTGCTGCTGTTCTTCACGCACCTGATCCACCATGTCCTGACGCAGGTTGTCATCGGCCAGGCTGAACTCCTGCCACCAGTCGGCCAGTACCTCGTCGATCTCGCCGGTTTCAGCGCGCAAACGCATGAAGTCGAAGGCCGCACGGAAACGCGGCTGCTCGGCCAGACCAAAGGGCGCACTGCCCACGCGCTTCTCGAAGCGGGGCTGCATCATCCAGATTTCGCGCATATCACCGCCAAGTTTGCCGCGGCCCGATACGTCACCAATGTGAGAATTGAAAACGTCTTCAATCGCATCCTGCAGTGCCGGATGGGCATGCTGGCGCTCGTTGATGCGTTTGGCCCAGCCGTCGCGCACATCGGACCACAACACGCAGGCCAGCAGGAAACTCGCCACCACCGGTTTGCCTTCGCCGACGCGGCGGTCGGTGTCGCGCAAGGCGGCCTTGACAAAGGCCTGGTCGGCGCGCTGCACCACCACGTCAAGCAGCGGGTAAATGCCGCGCGCCATGCCCAGTGCTTTGAGCTGTTCGATGGAGGCCAGTGCATGACCGGTTTGCAGCAGCTTGAGCATTTCATCAAACAAGCGGCTCTGCGGCACCTCGGCCAACAGCTCTTGCGACTTGATCAGCGGTGCCGCCGTCTTGACTTCGAGCTTGAAGCCCAAGCCGCTGAGTTTGGCGGCAAAACGCACAGCGCGAATGATGCGTACCGGGTCTTCGCGGTAACGCGTGGCTGGGTCGCCAATCATGCGAATCACCCGGTTCTTGGAATCCTTGATGCCATGGTGGTAATCGACCACAATTTGCGTCTCGGGGTCGTAGTACATGGCGTTAATCGTGAAGTCGCGCCGTACCGCGTCTTCTTCTTGCGGGCCCCATACGTTGTCACGCAACACCCGGCCGCTGGAATCGACCGCGTGTTTCATGCCGGCCAGTTCGCTTTTACTGGTTTTCTCGTTGCCAGCCACCTGTTCAGCGGCAGCGTTGTCCATGTAGGCGCGGAAGGTGGAGACTTCAATCACCTCGTGCTCGCGACCACGCCCATACACGACGTGCACGATGCGAAAGCGCCGCCCGATGATGAAAGCACGCCGGAACAGGCCCTTGACCTGCTCGGGGGTGGCATTGGTCGCCACATCGAAGTCCTTGGGTGCCAGGCCGACCATCAGGTCGCGTACGGCGCCGCCGACGATATAGGCCTCAAAACCTGCATTCTTGAGGGTATGCACCACGTTGAGCGCCCGCTCATCGACCAGTTTCGGGTCGATACCATGCACCGACGCACTCACCTCTTCGCGCTTGCCAAATTGGAGTTTTTTGCTTTTGGCCGGAGATTTGCCCAGCAACCGGTCAATAAATTTTTTAATCATATTCTCAATATTTTGTGGGACAGACCGCAGCTACAAACCGATCATTTTGCGGGACAGACCGCCGTTACACGAAGTGAACAAGCTCTGTCCTCAACATTTTGTCGGACGTTGGATGTCCGCAAGCTCTGTCCTCAACATTTTGTATGCATCTCTTCAAAAGAGATCAAGTATGCGCCATCCGCGCTCAATGGCCAGGGCCCGTAAAGGTGCATCCGGGTTGGTGGCCACCGGGTGCGTTACCCGCTCCAGCAGGCTCAAATCATTGAGGGAGTCACTGTAAAAAGTACTCTCCACGTCCGTCCAATCCAGCTGGCGCTTGGCCAGCCATTGCGTCACCCGCGTGATTTTGCCTTCCCGAAACGAAGGCACTCCGACTATTTCTCCCGTGATCCAGCCGGTGCCACCCGGTGTGGTGTCGCGTGCCAGTTCAACCGCAATCAATTCGCCAACGCCCAGGGCCTGCGCAATCGGGCGCGTCACAAAGTCATTGGTGGCGGTAACGATCAGCACCTCATCGCCCGCCTGCTGGTGGTGGCGCAGCAGGGCCAGGGCCGGCTGCCTGATGGCAGGGGTCACCACCGTTTTCATGAACTCGGCATGCGCCGCTTGCGCCTTGATCGACCCCTGCTCACGCAGCGCTGTGGTGGCAAAGCGCACATATACCCGGATGTCAAGCGTGCCAGCCTGGTAGTGGGCAAAAAATTCGTCGTTGCGGCGGTTGAAATCCACCGGGTCGGTCCAGCCGATGGTGCTGGTAAATACACCCCATGCGTAATCGGAGTCAATCGGTAGCAAGGTGTGGTCAAGGTCAAACAGGGTCAACTTCATGATTCAGTTGTTAATTAGGTGTTATCCATCATGGATTTGATCAGGGGAATGGTAATCGCCCGCTTGGTTTGCAAAGCGTAGCCGTCAATCAGATTCAGCAATTCCATCAGGTTCCCCAGGTCCCGGCTGAAACGCGTCAACATGAAGTCCATCACCTCGTCACTCAAAAACACACCACGCGCATCAGCTGCCTGGCGTAACACCGCGCGCCGCTCCGGCTCACTGAGCAGTTGTAGCTGAAACACATGGCCCCAACCCAGCCGGGTGCGCAGGTCATCACGCAATTTCAGGTCCGTCGGCGGCAACTCACCGGCCGCCAGCACGCCACGCTGCCAGGTTTGGGCATTGATGAACCAGTTGAACGCCGTCTGCTGCTGTAGCACGTTATAACAGTGAACGTCGTCCATGAGCACCGCCGCCCAGCGCTCATCGAATTCCGGCGGCTGCTGCACGCTGGCGTCGAGCCAGCCGACACTGACGCCCTGCTCGTGCAAAGCACCTTGTACCGCCTTGAGCAAATGCGTTTTTCCGCAGCCGTCACTGCCAAAAAGATAAATCGGAACGGGCGAACGCGTCGCTGCACCGGTGCTGTCTGCGACCCAGATTTGCAGATGTTGCAATGCCGCCTCGTTGGGGCCAGCAAAAAAACTGCGCAAGGTGGGGCCGGTCGCCAAACCAATATCCAAGGCAATTTGCTTCATATTCGCTGTTCAACCCTGATAGAGCTTGCTTGCAATGTAAGCGCCGCGCGCCCGCCGCATGGCCACCAACAGCACCGCGCTGGTGGGCAAGGCGATCAACACCCCGACAAACCCGAACAATTGCCCGAACGCCAGCAAGGCAAAAATAACGGCCAGCGGATGCAGGCCAATGCGCACGCCCACCAGTCGCGGCGTGAGGAAAAAGCCCTCAATCAATTGCCCCAGTCCATACACCACTGTCACCATGATCACGGCCCTGGCCGGGCCAAGGTTGGAAGCAAATTCGAGGAACCCCGCCAGCGTCGCCAAAATCAGCCCCAAGCCAAAGCCAAGATAGGGAACAAAGATAGCCAGCCCGGTAAAAACACCGATCGGCAATGCCAGATCCAGGCCAAACAAGGCCAGCCCAAGACTGTAATAAACAGACAAGACACCCATCACCAGCAACTGACCACGCAAATACTGGCCCAGCACCAGATCAGCTTCGTGCATGAAGCTGTCAAAGGTCTGACGTAAACGGGGTGGCACAAACTCCAGCACTTGCGCCACAAAACGACTCCAGTCCATTAAAAAATAGAACAAGGCGACCGGGACCAGCACGGCATTTCCAATGATGGCAAACGCCACGCTACCGCCCAGCCTAAGAGAGGTCAGCAGGGAACCAAAGGGATCGCCTACATTGGAACTGACATACTTCAAAACAAAGGACTTGATGCTGACCAGGTCAAGCTGCAAGTGAACACCGAACTGCGCCAAAAAAGGTTTCAGCGAGGCGCTCAGTGTGTCAAGCAATACCGGCACCTGCTCACGCAACTGTGGCAACTCCTTGAGCAAAATCGGCACGATCAACAGCATAAATGCCAGCAACAGCAGCAGAAACAAGACTTCGACCAGCACGACCGCGATCAGCCGCGGCAAACGGCCGCGCCCCCAATCATCGAGCCAGTTCACCAGTGGTGTTAGCGCATAAGCCAGAATCGCAGCGACCACAAACGGTGTCAGCACCGGGCCCAGCAACCACACGAGCAGCGCGCCGCTGACACCCAGAAAAACCCAGCTGGCTGCTCTTTTTTGAGTAAAAGTAAATTGCATCTGGCGGTCTGAAGACATACCCTTAAAATCTGGTCAAATTCTATCGGGCTCCAGGCTCGTGCGTTTTCCCGCCCCTAGACCTGCTTGCAAGCGCCCTGCCAGCGCATTTTTCATAGCATTTTTCATGACCCAAATAATCGCTTCCACTACTTCCCCTCTTTCCTACAAAGACGCTGGCGTTGACATTGACGCGGGTGACGCCTTGATCGAGCGCATCAAACCTCTGGCCAAAAAAACCATGCGCGAAGGCGTGCTGGCGGGTATTGGCGGCTTTGGCGCGCTGTTTGAGGTGCCCAAGCGCTACCAGGAGCCGGTGTTGGTGAGCGGCACCGACGGCGTCGGCACCAAGCTCAAACTGGCGTTTGAATGGAACATGCACGACACCGTCGGCATTGACCTGGTCGCCATGAGCGTCAACGACGTGCTGGTGCAGGGGGCCGAACCGCTGTTCTTTCTGGACTACTTTGCTTGCGGCAAGCTTGATGTGGACACCGCCGCCGCCGTGGTGGGCGGCGTAGCCAAGGGCTGTGAGCTGTCTGGCTGTGCCTTGATTGGCGGTGAGACCGCTGAAATGCCCGGCATGTATCCGGCGGGTGAATACGACTTGGCGGGTTTTTGCGTCGGTGCCGTCGAAAAGTCCAAAATTTTGACCGGCGCTGATATCAAGCCAGGCGATGTGGTGCTGGGTTTGGCATCCAGCGGCGTGCACTCCAACGGCTTCAGTCTGGTGCGCAAGTGCATTGAGCGCGCAGGTGCCAATGCTCCGGCCACGCTGGACGGCAAGCCGTTCAGGCAAGCGCTAATGGAACCCACCCGCCTGTACGTCAAGAATGTGTTGACCGCGCTGGCTGCCCACCCCATCAAGGCACTGGCCCACATCACCGGCGGCGGCTTGCTGGAAAACATTCCCCGCGTGCTGCCCGAGGGCACCGCGGCGCATTTGACGAAGGGCAGCTGGCCGCAAACCGAGCTGTTTGCCTGGCTGCAAGCAACAGCGGGCATTGACGACTTCGAGATGAATCGCACCTTCAATAACGGCATTGGCATGGTGGTGGTGATTGATGCGGCGCAAGCAGTTGCCTGTGCTGCGACGCTGCGCGCGGCGGGTGAGACTGTGTATGAGATTGGTGTAATTACTGAGCGGGGTGACACCGCTGCGGTGCTGGTGCGCTGAGCAAATCAAATTTAATAGCTACATACGCTTAATCCATAAGGGCTGGCGCTGATTTTTATCTAAAAAAACCATGAATCAACGCACTGCCACGCTGCAGCGAATCCCCAAGAGCATCTGGGCGCTGGGCTTTGTCAGCCTGCTGATGGATGTTTCCAGCGAACTAATTCATAGCCTGTTGCCGGTCTTTATGGTGACCAGCTTGGGTATCAGCATGTTTGTGGTCGGTCTGATCGAAGGCGCCGCCGAGGCGACCGCGCTGATCGTTAAAGTGTTTTCCGGCGCGTTGAGCGATTACTGGGGCAAGCGCAAACCGCTGGCAGTGCTGGGCTACGGCCTGGGGGCCTTTTCCAAACCTCTTTTTGCGCTCGCCACGTCCAGCGGCTGGATCATCACCGCACGCTTGGCGGACCGCATCGGCAAAGGCATTCGAGGTGCGCCGCGTGACGCGCTGGTGGCCGACATTGCGCCCCCCGAACTGCGCGGCGCCGCCTTTGGCTTGCGCCAGTCGCTTGACACCGTCGGCGCGTTTTTAGGGCCCACGTTGGCGGTCGTCTTCATGCTGCTGTGGAACGATGACTTTCGCGCTGTGTTCTGGGTGGCTACCGTGCCGGCCTTCATGTGCGTGGCGCTGCTGGTGTGGGGCGTCAAGGAGCCTGACCGGCCCCTTCAGCCTAAGCGTTTCAACCCGATCAGCCGCGCCAACCTCGCCCGCTTGAGCCCCGCTTACTGGTGGGTGGTGGGCGTGGGCGCGGTGTTCACGCTGGCGCGTTTCAGCGAGGCGTTTTTGGTGCTGCGCGCGCAGGAAGGCGGCCTGGCGCTGGCCTGGACGCCGCTGGTACTGATCGGCATGAACATCGTCTACGCGTCTTGCGCCTACCCCTTTGGAAAGCTGGCCGACAAGATAAGCCACACCGCGTTGCTGGGCTGGGGGCTGCTGCTTTTGATAGGCGCTGACTCGCTATTGGCTTACAGCAACAGCGGCGTTGTGTTCTGGGCGGGCGTGGCGCTGTGGGGCTTGCACATGGCCATGACCCAAGGCCTGCTGGCGGCCATGGTGGCAGACACTGCGCCAACGGATTTACGCGGCACCGGCTACGGATTTTTCAACCTGCTCAGCGGCGTGGCGATGCTGATCGCCAGTGGGCTGGCGGGCTGGCTGTGGCAGGGCTGGGGCGCGTCATTCACCTTCATGGCCGGCATCGGCTTTGCGGCGCTGGCGTTGCTGCTGCTGGTGCTGCAGCCACGTGGCCTGGCGCGTTGACGTAGCAGGCCACCGGCACACAGCACACGCCGCGAAGCGGCAGCCGGATGTTGCCTGTTCGCGTGGGCCGCCCTGTCAGCCCGCTCACTCATAGTGAGTCCACATGCGCAGCACACGAACAGTCCTCTCTTTGGCAAAGACTTCGTACACAATGCGATGCTGAATATTGATGCGGCGCGAGTATGCCCCGGCCAGATCTCCGACCAACTTTTCGAAGGGCGGCGGATTCTGAAATGGATCGTTGGCAAGAACCGCGAGCAAATCTTGTGCCTTTGCCTTAAGACCACTTGCAGCAAGCTTCTTTGCATCTTTTATTGCCTGCTTGGCATACACAAGCGCCCAACTCACCATTTAAGCTCTTTCGTACTTTTTGCGAGGGGCTCAGCCATACCTGTCTTTATGGATTCGCGCATCCCTGGCATGGCAAGTAGAAATAAGGTTTCTTGAATTGCACTCCAATCTTCGGCAGAGAGCAACACGGCACTGCTGCGCTTTCCGGAAATGATGATCGGCTCATGCGACTCGGCTGTCTCATCGATGAGCCGATACAAATTGGCGCGAGCTTCGCTAGCGGTAAGTGTGTGCATTTTGTACTCCCGTTTAAGAAGTCAGAATGGTACGTAATAACGTACGCATTGTCAATGCTGAAGTGCAAGTTCCAAAAGAGGGCTAATGCTGGACGCGACCGGCGCGAACCAATTCGACCATCTGTTCACGAAATTGCGCCGGGTACGGCGGCTTGGGTGTAGGCATTTCGGACTCCTTCTGTGAGAACAATAAGGTGTCCGCGAAATGGGGGCAAGTTCACAGTGCACGTGACGCGGGGGTTGTTGCAAGCAGGTAGCAAAGCCAAGCCCATTGGACTGAGGCAGCCCAAATCAGAAATTCGCTGACGAACGTCAATGTATTCGGAAATAGTTGTTGTCATAGAGTCGGGTCAACCTTGAAATGCATAACGTTGGAGGCCACCAGCACGCAGCAAGCCGTGCAGCGGCAACCTGCTGCTGTGTGTCCGTGTGGGCCGACCATATCTGCCTTGCAGCGCACACGACTACGCCGCCTCAAGAAAAAACTCAACTTTTACAGCCTCAAACGGGAACACAACCCCCCCATCTGCCGCACGACTGAGAACGCCCGCATTCAACAAGGCCACGACGTCCCCGTGCACAGCTTTCACATCACGCCCGACGCGTCTGGCCGCCTCGCGGATAGACATGGCGCCCGCCCCGCACATTGCTTTGAGCAATTCCCATCGTTTGGCGGTAAGCACCTGCCAAAGCAGTTCGGGCGTGGCAAAACCAATGCGCGCCTCGCGCTCAGCGCGACCGGTTCTCATCGCGCGAGTTGCATCTGCAAGCGTGTCCTCCAGCGAACGAACTTCAAGAATGACTGTGTTCATGATTCCACCTCGCAATATCAGCGTTAAAGTCCAGCATTAACTGTTCTGGCGTTGAGAAGGCATAGTCGAACTCCTGTTCTCCAAAGTGCCGGTGATCACCTTTACCTCGTTCGTTGTCATATCTCAGTACACACTTGCCGCCAACCACATACGCAAGACGGTATTTGAACGGATGCTCAGACGGAGAAACAGACTCAGGGACTCGCCATACGGCCACCTCTGCGAATGCATTGACGCCGACGACAACGCGCCGACGAATGAGCAGGATAGCCTTCATGTTGGATATTATGACAACACGATATGCCTGTTGTCAATGAGTCCAACAAACTTAACTTTTCCGGCGAGATAGAACGTAGAAGTGACCGGCGGCCGAAGGTAATCCTGCGGCCCATTTGACGGCTGTTACTGCGGCTGCTTTCGTGTGTGGCTTCATTGACCCCTCCGTATATGCCTAACGTAAAGATGACCGGACCAAAACACTTTGCGGCGAAGCCGCCTTCTGCTGTTGTGGGTCCGTGTCGATTGACAAGTTAAGGCTCATAGTCCCGGTGTACGACGGTTACTGGCAGATCTAAAGAATGCCAAAGTTTCTCAACTGAATCAGTGTGGTCGGCTCCGCATACAAACAGCGTAGGCCATTCTTTGCGGGCAAGCAGTCGGCCGATCCAGCAGCGCTCGCGAACTGCATCCCACAGCGCGTTGAACGCGTCGCGAAATGCGCCGCCACCGTCAGGAAAGCCGCCGCCGCAAACGACATTCAACATAGTGCCATCGTCAAGTGAGAGCGCGATGCGTTCTTCAGGTTCGAGGTCAACATGCTGATGCTCGATTCCCAGCGCCTTCGCCACTCGGTAACCCACAGTGCGCTCGACCTCCTGGTTCCCGAGACCGGCCTCGCTCATCTCTTCGGCGACCCGAGCGACCTCATGCTCGGCGCACGCGCGGTAGAGTTCGGCCTCAAATGCGACCACCTTTGAACTATCCGTTCCCGCTGCCCCGCACTGAAGCGTGTGTGAGGTGCCGATGATGAAGAGCGCTACATTCACGGTGAGCCTTAACGTCGAAGCTAAACTGAGGCACGCTTGCGGGCCGTCAGTTTTGAGCGCCCTGTTATGCGGGCGGTTTCATCTGCAAGAGCGAGCAAGCCGCGAAGTGCCTGATTGACCGCCTCAGATGTCGGAAACGCTTTGGCAAGTTTAGGGTCAATGAGTGCGACCGAGGTGCCTTTGGCGACTTCCTTGAAGAATTTACCCCGTTCCAACTTAACAAAGTCAGTGCGCTTGTACTCTGAACGCATCTCGTTTTCAACCTTCTTCATAAAGCTTCCTTTCAATGCGTGTGACACGCCGTGCACTGATGATGCGAATGCCACCGGAACGATAAGTGTGCGCGACCGATAGCAATCTTCCAAGGCTCGACATCCCGAATGTAATGTAGCGAGATTCGCCAACAGAATGGTCGGGATCTCGACCAGACACTGCGAGCTGATCGAGGAATACCGAAGCTGCTTCGTCGAAGGAAACGCCATGCTTTTGGGTATTGGCTTCGGCCTTCGGCGCATCCCACTCGAACTCCATCATTACGTATTCCTCGCTCTACTCGGCATAACGTGGAGGTCACCGGCGCTGCGCGGCTTTATCGCGCAGCGTCCGGTGGACTGCAGGGTTAGACCTGCACTTTTGGTACAGGCTCACGGGGATTCTTCTTTCGCGCACGCTCAAATGTCTGCAAGTTGTTCCTTCGGGATTGGGCACTTTTCGAGTGAGCCTCCACATGCAAGGGCGTTGGCACCGCCGATCGATGCGGTGGCGATTCGCTTCGGAACGAGAGAGTGCTTGTGATTGCACCAAGGCAGCCGTAATACCCGGACATCTGCAAATTGGCGGTCAGGGCGGATTTCCTTGCTTTCGATTTTCTGAATTTCCTCGTGGAAGAAGGAACACGTATTCATGATTCATGGCTCCTATTGGACTATCGCTGTGATTTGAGAGTAGCGATGCATCCAACGGCAATCTCCCCAATTGTCATGCTCTGGACTGCCTTTGGCACCGGTGGCCGGACCACTTCGTCCATACACGCCCTGATTTCGATAGAGCCGCAGTTGCTGGAAAGGCATGCTGCTGATGCCCTGGTTGCATAGGCAAGTCGGTCGGAGGAGGAGAATCTTCTCCAATTGTCAGCGGGTGCGTTGGGGTCCACGGAGGCGGCCTGAACGGTCGAGGCAAGTACGCAGCCAAGACTGAGCGCGAGCAGGGATTTCTTCATTGTTGGTTCTCCTTTGCGTGATTGATGGGAAGGTGCAGTGCAGGTCTAACGTTCGAGCTAAGCGGGAGCCAGCGGCAGGCCACCAGGCCCGGGCTGGCGAAAATGTACCGCGTACCGCCAGACCGGGCCTGGTGG